>JADLHG010000050.1 GCA_020848905.1 Deltaproteobacteria bacterium | reverse complement strand
GGTGCGCGAGCGCATCCTGAAAAAGCCTCGTCCGAGCCTGGAGGACCGAGTCGTGCATTCCTCCGAGCAGCTGACCCTTACGATTCCGCCCAAATAGCGAGGAGGTGCAGTGTGAAGCGTTCTTCAGCACGTACGCCAGAGCGGCTTTCACCTCGCTTGGAGTCTTCAGGACGTGCTGGTGGTAGCGGTCCCGAAAGACCCGTCCCGTGCGGCCCCACGTGCGGTTCAGCGCGTGCGCGAGCCGGATCGCCAGCGCCCGCAGCCCTCGCCCACCTCCGCTGGACTTCTCGATCTCTTTCAGCGCTGCGGGTCGCCCCGGCGAGGCTTCAGCTCGGCGTGGATGCGGCGGAGCAGGGGGCGGGCCTCCTCGCCGAGGCGCGGAACCAGCATGACCACCACTTCGGCTAGGAGTAGCTCGAGCCGTTCGAGACGGGCCGCGAGCTCCGCCGGCGAGAGTTCCGCCGCCGGAGCCTGGGTGGGGGGCGGCTCGGGCGCGGGGGCGGGGACCCGCTGAAGCGTCGTCGAAGACTCGAGAGCCGGCTCGGGCTGGGGCGAGGGCTGCTCGCGCAGGATGCGCCCGATGGGAGCGCGCGGTCCGGCGTTCGAGGGCGCGAGTGGTGCGGCCGGAGGGACGGGGGCAGGGCGCTCGCCCGGTTCCGATCCGCGCCCCCGGCCGAGGCGACTCCGCGCGCGGCGCACGCTACCGACGAGTCCGGGGTCGGTGATCCCTTCGTAGCCGAAGAAGCGGCGCCGCGAAGCGTTCGTCTCCTCGACGAGGCTGTCGAGGTAGTGCTTGCGGATCGCCTTCTCGATCTGTCGCGGACCGATGATGTGCACGGCTGGGTCGCGCCCAGCGAGTCGCCGGACCATGCCCAGGGCGTCGGGGTCGGTGGGGTCGGCCATCGCGACCTGCACGCGGCCGGAATGCGGGTCCACGCCGAAGGGGATGAGGCGGAGCTGCCAGCAGATGTCCTGGGGGACGAGCCCGAGGATCTTGTTGGGGATCGACCGCCGATAGAGCTTCGAGGGCGCTTCGGGCAGTCTGAGGCGCGCGCTCAGCAGGGATACGAGCTGCTGCTCGTCGACCATCCCGTGCTCGACGAGCAACGCGCCGAGGCTGGCGCCGCTCTGCTGCTGGTGAACCTGCGCCTCCGCAAGCTGCGGTTCCGTCACGAGCTGGGCGGCGACGAGCCATTGTCCGAGCCGCTGCACGTCTTCCAGCATAGCGCGGATCGGTCCGTCCCACGCGGGCTTCCTGCGCCTTGGCTCGGGACCTGGAAGATGTAGTGGCAGGTCGGTGTGTCTCCGGGGGATCCCTTTCGTCGGGCCTTTCCTTGCACTGCGGACAGGGGCAGCGATACTCGAGGCATGTGCAGGCTCTACGGGTTCAGGTCCTCGGTCACGAGCCGGGTTCACCGCTCGCTGGTGGACGCGGAGAACGCGCTCGCTCGCCAGAGCGAGCGGCACCGCGATGGCTGGGGGCTTGCGTACTACATCGGCCGCTTCCCGCACCTGATTCGCAACGACCAGCAGGCGCTCACCGACGGGCTCTTCGCCGATCTCTCGGCAGTGGTGGCCACGCGCACCTTCGTGGCGCACATCCGCCAGGCGACGGTCGGAGAGGTGAGCGTGCTCAATTGCCATCCCTTCCAGCACGGCGCGTGGATCCTGGCCCACAACGGCGAGATCGCCGGCTTCGGCCGCGACGCCGAGCTACGGCGAGAGATCATGAACGCGGTCGACGAGCGTTTCCGCGGCGGGATCCTCGGACGCACCGACAGCGAGGTGCTCTTCCACCTCTTTCTCTCGCGGCTCGCGCGGCAGGTGGACGACATCCAGGACCTGGGAGTCGACGCGGGGCGCGCACTGGCCGCGCTCTCCGAGACGGTGGAGACGGTGCTCGAGATCTGCCGCCGCTACGGGAGGGACGGCGACTGCCGGCTCACGGTGCTCCTCACGAACGGCAGCGTGATGGTCGGCTACCGCCACCGGAGGGAGCTCTTCTTCTCGACCTACAAGACGCACTGCCCGGACCGGGAGAGCTGCCACGCCTTCGACGCGACGCGCTGCGAGCAGCCGCCGCGTGACGGGATCGTGAAGCATCTGATCGTGGCGTCGGAGAGGTTGAGCGACACGGGCCACGTGTGGCAGGAGCTCGCGGACGGCGAGTTCGTAGCCGTGGATCACCTGATGCGCGTCCAGCGCGGGCGCCTCGGCGCGACGGCGGACTACGAGATCTGAGGCGGGACCCTACGAGCTGACGCGCTCCCCTACCTGGTGCGCACGTCCAGGTGGTGCGTGGCGTACTGGTCGAACTCGAAGCGCGCGTACTGGATGATGTCCTCGACGTCGCGCGGCAAGAACTGCATGAGAGCCGGTGGGGTGCCGAGCGCCTGGCAGATGCGCTGGTACGCGGTGAAGACCGGGTCCGGGATCGGCTCGTCGGTGACGAAGACCAGGGCGTACGGGCGCTGGTGCGCGCGGAGCGCCCCGTGGTTGATGCACTGGGTGAGAAGCGCGAGCTGCTGGGCGTTCTTCGTCGAGAACTTGTTCCGCACCTGGCCGGCGTTCACCACGACGAGGACGCTCGGTTCGTAGAGGGCGAGGCGATCGGCGAGGTGCTCGGCGTCGTCGCGGCTCACCCCGCCCGGCCTCGGCTCGCCGCCGAAGAGCGCCACCTCGTAACGCACGAAGAGCCGCAGTGCCGGCTGCAACGGGTCCTGGCTATGCTCGAGGCGATGGCGGAGCTCGCCGAAGAGCTGTTCGACGGCGTAGCCCACGCCGAGGACCCCCATGCGGCAGCGGAGGTAGCGCCCCTCCGCGCAGCGATAGGCGAGCTGCTCCAGGTTCGTCGTGGTGTCCACCACGAGGACCGAGGTGTCGAGCTCGTCGGTGGTGTCCGACCGCAGCTCCACCACCACCGGGATGGTCAGGTCCTCGGGCGGGCGGTCGGGGGCGCGCACGGCCGGCAGGTCCTGCCTCGACCTGCGGCTGATGACCTGCGAGATGACGTCGATGTCGAAGGAGTCGTCGGACATGCGGTGGTCTTGCGAGCCCTGTCGCGAGCTCACCCTCATGTTAGCATCCTGTCGGCGAAGAACCGATGGACAAAACCCCCGCCGTCTCGCCCCCCGACGAGTCCCGCGTGGTCGCGCTGGAGCGACGCGTCGCGGAGCTATCCGCCGAGCTGGCGCGGGCGGAGGCCGAGCGGGAGCGGGCCGTGCGGGCGCGCGACGCCGTCCTGCGGGAGGTGCTCCCCGTCGCCAGCACCGAGGTCCGAGCGGCGAGGCGTGGAATGGGGCGCGCGGCGGTCGTGGCGCTCCTCTTCGGCGGAACTCTGGTAGCCGGGCTCTGGTTGGCGCTGCGCTGGGGGCGCGAGCCCGCGCGACCCCGGGGAAACCTGCGGCCCGCGTCGCCCGCTCGTGCGCCGGCGCGCGCGGAGGCGGCTCCGGTCGCCGCGTGGGCGACGCGCGTGGTGACCATCCCCTTGCCCGAGCCGGTCCTCGTCGGGCGCGCGGCGCTGGCCCCCGACGGACGTCATGCCGCGGTGGGGGACCGCGAGGGGACCCTGCGCCTCTACGACCTGGCCACCGACCGCCTCGTGGCCGAACGGCGCGCGCATCGCGGCGAGGTGCGGGACCTGCGCTTCGTGGACCCGACGCGGGTCGTGAGCGGCGGCGCCGACGGGACGGTCTGGCTCTGGGTCCCGGGCGACCCCGCGTCGGGGCGGGTCGTGCGCCGGGGAGGGCGACCGGTGCGGGCGCTGGCCGTGGCTTCGGGGCTCGTGGCGGTGGCCGTAGAGGACGCGGAGGTCGAGCTGCATTCCCTCGGCGACGGAGCGGTGAGGCGGCTCCAGGGGCACGCGGGCTGGGTCCGGGCTTTGGCCGTCTCGCCTGCGCGCGGGCTCCTGGCGAGCGGCGGCCACGACGGGAAGCTTCGCCTCTGGTCGCTCCGCGAGGGGCGTCTCGTCCGCACGCTCGCGGGCCACGACCTGTGGGTCAGCGCGCTGGCCTTCAGTCCCGACGGGCGGCGGCTGGCTTCGGGGAGCTTCGACCGCCGGGTCCGACTCTGGGACGTGGAGCGAGGGACCCTGCTCAAGGAGCTCCGGGGCCACGCCGTGCGCCTCACGGACCTCGCCTTCCACCCGAAGGGAGAGCTGCTGGCCTCCGCGAGTCTGGACAAGACGGTGGTGGTCTGGGACGTGGACCGAGGGGTCGGCCGCTACTCGCTCGTCGGCCACCGGTATCAGGTCACCTCGGTGGCCTTCGATGGGTCGGGGCGCACCGTCCTGACCGCGAGCTCCGACGGAACGCTGCGCCTCTGGCCCGTGCCGCTCCCCGTGCCGCAGATCGCCGCGCGCCTGCCTCCCCCGGGGGAGGGGGAGGTCACCCTGCGCAACCACACCACGGGCGAGCGCCTGCGCGTGCGGCTTCTCGACGCGAACGGGCGCGTGGGGGCCGAGGCCTCGCGGCGGCTGGCCACCTTCCTGCGCAGCGGCGCCGACGACACCGAGCGGACCCCCGATCCGAAGCTGGTGCGACTCCTCGACCGGGTAGCGGAACGCTTCGGCCGCGACCGCGAGATCCTCCTCATCAGCGGCTTCCGCTCCCCCGCCTTCAACGCGCTGCGCACCCGGCAGAGCAAGCAGGTGGCCAAGGAGAGCCGGCACATGACGGGGCAGGCGATGGACTTCCGCCTCGAGGGGGTGACGATCAACGCGCTCCACGCCTTCGTGAAGACGCTCAAAGGGGGCGGCGTCGGTTTCTACGCCGACTCGCACTTCGTGCACATGGATACGGGGCCGGTGCGCTACTGGAGCGGGGAGTGAGGGCCCTTACGCGCGGTCAGGGACCCGTCACCGAGACGTCGTCCAGGTACCATCCGGCGTAGTTGACCGAGGCCGTGGCCATGAAGTGGAAGGCGATGGTGATCGTCTTGCCGCGATAGGCGGCGAGGTCGACCGTGCGTCGCACCCAGGCCGTGGGCGTGACGTAGTCCCCGGTGCAGCGTTGGGTCACCACCTTCCCGTCGATCCGCAGCTCGGTCCAGTCGTACGGCAAGAAGACGTCGTACCACTCCCAGTAGGCCAGCGTCGCCGTGGTGAAGGAGCTCGGGATCGCGACCTTCAGGGCCAGGACGCTGTCGTCGTTCGGGTCGGTGTTGCTGCAGGTATTGGCGGCGTTCGCGATGGGGTTGTGGCAGTCGTTGAGCACCGTCCCCCAGCAATGCGTGCCCGAGTGCGGCGCGGGCGGCGGGGTGGCGCTCGCCGAGCACCCCGTTCCCTTCGCGAAGCGCAGCACGCCCCATTGCCAGTCGCGGGTCGCGGTGAGGCCGCCGCCACCGGCCTCGAAGTCCAGGGTGAACGGGGCGACGAGGGGACCGCCGGCGCCGCTGTCGGCGGGCAGCCGGGCGTCGGGTCGGCGGGCGTCGGGTACCCGCGCGTCGGGGACCCGGCTGTCGCGCGGGCGGGCGTCGCCGGGGAGCCCCCGGTCCGTGCGGGGGCCGTCGGTCCGGGGTTTCGCGTCGGCCACCGCGCCGTCGGTGGCGGGGCGGCCGTCGGAAGCGCCTCCGTCGCGTCGTCCGCCCCCGTCGTCCCCGGACGCGGCGTCGTCTGCACCGTCAGAGGTCCCGCCGTCGTCGAGGGTGCCGTCTGCTGGCGGCCCGCCGTCGGTGGCGCTCGTACCGTCGGGGGAGGGGCGGCTGCGCCCCGTCGAGCACGCGGCGCCGGAGAGCGCGAGGGCGCCGAGAAGGACGGTCAGGATGCGGTAGCGGCGACGGTGCATGGGCGAACACTACTTCAGGGCAACGTGGCTGATCTACGGCTTGGCGCTGCCTCCCTTCCCTCGGCGCGGTGCTTTGTCGCCCGGCTTTGGCGACCGGCCGGACCGCGAGGCCGTACGGTACGCCTCGAGCTCGGCGTGGCGCTGGGCCCCTTGCGTATCCAGGCGGGCCTGCCACTCCTTCCGGTAGGGGCGCAGCGCGGCGCAGAGAGCGTCCGCCACGACCCAGTTGCGGTACCACTTCTTGTCGGCCGGGACGACCAGCCACGGGGCCTCGGGGCTCGCGCAGCGGGAGAGGGCCTCCTCGTAGGCTCGGGTGTAGGCCTTCCAGTGCTCCCGTTCACGCCAGTCCCCCACGCTCAGCTTCCAGGCCGCCTTGGGGTCCGCCTCGCGCTCGAGCAGTCGCTCCTGCTGCTCCTCGGCGCTGATGTGCAGGTAGACCTTCAGCACGATCGTCCGGTGCGCGGCGAGGGTCTGTTCGAAGGCGTCGATCTGCTCGTAGCGGCGCGACCAGACCTCCTTCGGGACCAGGTCGTGGACGCGCACGACCAGCACGTCCTCGTAGTGCGAGCGGTTGAAGATGGAGAAGGTGCCGTGCCGCGGGGCGTGGGGCCGGACGCGCCAGAGGAAGTCGTGCTCCCGTTCCTCCTCGGTCGGGACGCCGAAGCTCGTCACCGAGACGCCGCGCGGATTCAGGTATCCGACGACGTTCTTGATCACTCCATCCTTGCCGGCGGTGTCGCGGCCCTGCAGCACGAGGAGGACCGCGTGCGTGCGGGCCCCCCAGAGGAGCTCTTGCAGGGAGAAGAGCTCCTCACCGAGAGGGGCGAGCGCCTTCTCCGCATCCTCGCGCCGGAAATTCTTCGGCGGACGGGTGGGAAGGCGTCCGAGGTCGACGGTCTGGCCCGGTCGGTCGAAACGGTAGTGTTTCATTGGGGGGTGGCTCTCCTTATCCGGCCCTTCGCCGCAAGCGTCGGGGCGATGGTAGCATCGACAGCGCATCCATGTTTTCGAGTCGGCTGCCAGAGTCCTTGACGGAGAACGCGCTCGCGCAGGCCCTCGCCGCGCGCCGGCGAAGCGGGTTGCCCCTCATCGACCTCACCGAGTCGAACCCCACGCGGGTCGGGCTTCACTACCCCGAGCGAGCGCTCGCCGAGGCCTTCGCGTCGGTGGAGCTGGCGCGCTACGCCCCGGATCCCCGCGGGCTGCTCTCGGCCCGCGAGGCCATCGCCGCGGTCTCCGACGGAAGGCTGGAGCCCGAGCGGCTCTTTCTCACCGCGAGCACGAGCGAGGCCTACGGCTTTCTCTTCAAGCTGCTCTGCGCGCCGGGCGACGAGGTGCTGGTTCCGCAGCCGAGCTACCCGCTCTTCGAGCACCTGACGCGGCTCGAAGGGGTCGTGGCGCGGCCGTACCGCCTGCACTATCACGGGCGCTGGGCGGCGGAGCTGGACGAGCTCCGCCGCGCGGTGAACCGTCGTACTCGCGCCCTCCTGCTCGTGAGCCCCAATAACCCCACCGGCTCGTGCTGCGAGCCGGCCGAGCTCGCCGGGCTGGCGGAGCTCTGCGC
The DNA here is from genome assembly GCA_020848905.1 of Deltaproteobacteria bacterium. NCBI lineage: Bacteria > Pseudomonadati > Myxococcota > Myxococcia > Deltaproteobacteria bacterium. The sequence continues at coordinate 55,604 of JADLHG010000050.1, read as the reverse complement.
GCGAGGAGCCCCGGGAGGCGAGCCCCTGGCGCTCGTCGGGGACGAGGTCTTCGCGGACTACCCGCTTCACGAGGGTAGTCCGGCTCCGTCGGTGCTCGATCAAGAGCGCGCGCTCGCTTTCAGCCTGGGGGGACTCTCGAAGTCCTGCGGGCTCCCCCAGATGAAGCTCGGGTGGATCGCGCTCGGCGGACCGGCGGGGCTGCGGGACGAGGCCGCGCGCCGGCTGGAGGTGATCTGCGACAGCTATCTCTCGGTAGGGACCCCGGTGCAGCTCGTGGCCCCGCGGCTGCTCGAGCTCGGAGCCGATATCCGTGTCGAGATTCTAGAACGCATCAGCGGAAACCTGGCTCGGCTGGTCGCGGCGGTGGGTCGCCACCCCGCCTGCACGCTCTACCGGCCGGAGGGGGGCTGGACGGCCGTGGTGCGCGTGCCGGCCCTGCGGAGCGAGGAGGGGCTGGCGCTGGAGCTGGTCGAGCAGGAGGGCGTCGTGGTGCACCCGGGGTACTTCTTCGACTTCGCCCATGAAGCCTATCTCGTGCTGAGCCTGCTGCCCGACCCGCGCTGCTTCGGCGACGCGGTCGAGAGGGTGCTGAGGCGTGCGTGTGCGCTATGAGCGGCGGCGCGGGCGGCGCTCGGGTGGGGCGTTCCAGGGGTCCTCGGGCCAGGCGTGCTTGGGATAGCGGGCTCGCAGCTCCTTGCGCACCTCGGGGTAGGTGGTGTTCCAGAAGCTCCGCAGATCCTGCGTCACCTGCACCGGCCGGCCGGCCGGACTGAGGAGGTGCAGGAGCACCGGGGTGCGTCCTGCCGCGATGCGTGGGGTGTCCGCGAGGCCGAAGAGCTCCTGCAGGCGCACGGCCAGCACCGGGGCGCGCCCGGGGGCGTAGTCCAGCCGGACCTGACTCCCCGACGGCACGGCGAGCCGCGTGGGGGCGTGGCGCTCGAGGGCCTGACGCTGGGCGTGCTCGAGGCGCGCCACGATCCACGCCCCGAGCTCGACGGCACGAAGGTCGGCGAAGCTGCGTCGCCCGTGGCAGAGCTCCGGCAGGAGAGCTACGAGCGCGTCGTCATCGCAGGCGGGGAGCCCGAGCTCGGGCATCCAGGCCGCGAGGCAGCGCAGGCGGGCGAGGATCTGCCCCGTCTCGCCGTCGAGGGTCAGCGCCTTCGACAGCTCCTTCGCCGCCTCGGTGGCGAGGAGCTCCGCGGCCGCCTCGGCGGGGGGGGCTGCGCGCGCCTCCTCGAGGCAGAGGTCCTCGTGCAGGAGCCGCCTCGCCGCGATCACCTGCTGGCGGTCTGCGTCGAACTCGCAGACCACCTCCTCTCGCCGCGAGAGCCACGCGGGGTCCAGCTGACTGGCCAGGAGCACGCGCGCCTCCGGGCCCGCGCCGTCCACGGCGATGGAGAGGAAGAAGGGCGCCTCGCGCACCACGCTGCGCGGGTCCAGCACCACGCCGCGGCCTCCGACCATCAGGCCCCGCGGACTGCCGGGCTCCCGGCGGCGGGTCACGCGCTCGGGGAAGGCCGCAAGAAGCAGCCGCAACGGCGCAGCGTCGTCGGAGTTCCGGGAGCGGGCCGGCGGACCGAAGGCTCGCGCGGCTTCCCGCTCGAGCTGGGCGGCGGCGCGGCGGGCGTGGCGCAGGGCCGCACGGTCGAGCGGGAGGCCGGTGGGCCCGAGGTCGCTGGCGGTGGACTCGGTGGCCGCGAAGAGGAGCTCCAGTCGCAGGAGGAGGTCCGAGGGTCCGGTGGGGAGCTCCGAGGCCCGGACGCTCTCGGAAGAGGGGCCGCGGTCGAGCCGCAGGATGTCCCGCTCGGCGAGGAGGGCGGCGAGCCCCGCGCCCTCGCGGAGGCAGCCCCGGCGGTGGGCCTCGAGCAGAAGTCTCCCGAGGCGCGGATGCACGGGGAGCCCGAGGAGGCGTTTGCCGTCGGCCGTGATGGTGCGCGCTCCCTCGGCGAGCGCCCCGAGGCGCACGAGCAGCCGGTCCGCCCGCTCGAGAAGGCTCGGCTCCGGCGCCTCGAACCAGCCGAAGGTGAGCGGGTCGCTCCCCCAGGCCCGCACCTCGAGCACCGTCGGGGCGAGGTCCACGCGACGGATCTCGGGGACCGTGAAGGGCGCGAGGCCCACCTGCTGCGCGCGCGTCCAGAGGCGGTAGACCCGCCCGGGACCGGTGCGCCCGGCGCGTCCGGCCCGCTGATTGGCGGAGGCCACGCTGATGCGGGTCAGCACGAGCTGGTCGATCCCCGTGCGGGGGTCGTGCCGCTGGAGCCGCACGAGGCCGCTGTCCACCACCGAGGTCACCCCCTCGATGGTGAGGGAGGTCTCGGCCACGTTCGTGGCCAGGATCGCGCGGCGCTGGCGGCTGGGCGCGAGCACGCGGTCTTGCTCCTCGGCGGAGAGGGTGCCGTGCAGCGGCAGCACCTCCACCCCGCGCAGGCCCTCGAGGGCCCGGAGCGTGGCGCGGATCTCCCCGACGCCCGGGAGAAAGGCGAGGACGTGGCCGCCGCTCGGGTCGTCGCGCAGGGCTCGCTCTACGGTGGCGGCAGTCCGCACCGGCAGGGGACGTCGATCCTCGCGCTCCGCGTACTGCACCTCGAGGGGATGGCTGTGCGCCTCCGCCTCGAGGACGGGGCAGCCGCCGAGGAACGCGGCCACCGGCGCGGGGTCGAGCGTGGCCGACATGACCACGATCCGCAGCTCCGGCCGAACGCTCGTTTGAACCTCGCGCAGCAGCGCCAGCGCGAGCTCGCTGTGCAGGTTCCGCTCGTGGAACTCGTCCAGAATCACCCCCCCGACCCCCTCGAGGAGCGGGTCCTGCTGGAGCATCCGGGTGAGGATCCCCTCGGTCACCACGCGGAGGCGCGTGTCGTGGGAGAGGCAGCGCTCGAACCGGACCTGATAGCCGACCTCGCGTCCCAGCTCGAACCCGCGCTCGTCGGCGATCCGCCGGGCGATGGCGCGGGCGGCCACGCGGCGCGGCTGCAGCACGAGGAGCTGCCCGGGGAAGAGCTCCGCCTCGAGCAGCGCTGGCGGGACACGCGTCGTCTTGCCTGCGCCGGGGGGCGCCAGGAGCACGGCGGAGCTCTCGCGCCGTAGAGCGGCCACGAGCTCGGGGACGACCGGATCGATCGGCAGGGGCAGAAGGGGCGCGTGCGTGGTTGCCACGACGAGACGGCTCGGTCTACCGTCGGCGCGCTACGGCTGGAGGGCGAAGGATGAAATCACTCACGCGTCACCTGACCTTCAACGTGCCCGCGCGCCTGGGCTTCGTCAACATCACGCACGAGGTCGAGCAGGCGGTGACCGAGTCGGGGGTGCAGGAGGGGCTGTGCCTGGTCAACGCCATGCACATCACCGCCAGCGTCTTCATCAACGACGACGAGTCGGGGCTGCACCGGGACTACCAGGTCTGGCTCGAGAAGCTCGCGCCGCACGCGCCCACCGAGCAGTACCTGCACAACCGCACTGGCGAGGACAACGCTGACGCGCACCTGAAGCGGCAGGTGATGGGACGCGAGGTGGTGGTGGCCATCACGCAGGGGAGGCTGGACTTCGGTCCCTGGGAGCAGATCTTCTACGGGGAGTTCGACGGGCGGCGGGCGAAGCGCGTCCTGGTCAAGGTGATCGGCGAGTAGAGCGCCTGCCCCCCGGGGGATGCCGTCGGGGAAGCCTCCGTCGACGGGACTTGCCCTCGACGGGGCGAGTCGAGTATGGATCGGCCTTCCGCGGGCGAGGCGGCGCAGCTGCGCCGGTGGCAACGCGGGGGTGAGGCCTCCGAATGAGCGTGCAACTCCAGCCCGACGTCTGTGTCCCGAGCTCGTCCGCGCCTCTCGTGTCGGCGGTGGTGGTGAACTGGAACGGCGGCGACATGCTCTTCGAGAGCCTGGAGTCGCTCTTCGGTCAGAGCTACGGCCGGATCGAGGTGATCCTGGTCGACAACGCGTCCACCGACGGTTCGGGGGACGAGGCGGTGCGGCGCTTCGGCAGCCGCCTGCACGTGATCTGGAACGTCGAGAACACGGGGTTCGCCTTCGCCAACAACCAGGGGATCGCCCAGGCCCGCGGGGAATGGATCTTCCTGCTGAACAACGACGCTATCGCCGACCGCGAGGCGATCCGGGAGCTCGTGGACTTCGGCGCCTCGCGACGCGAGGTGGGGATGCTCGCCTGTCGCGTGCTCCAGAAGGACGCACCGGACCACTTCGACTCGGTGGGGCTGCTCTTCTACCCCGACGGGGTGGCGCGGTCGCGCGGGTGGGCCGAGCGGGATGAGGGGCAGTACGACCGGGCGGAGGAGATCCTGGCTCCCAACGCGTGCGCGGCCATGTACCGCCGCGCGATGCTCGAGGAGGTCGGGGTCTTCGACGACGCCTACTTCATGTACCTGGAGGAAATGGACCTCGCGGTGCGAGGACAGCTCTCGGGCTGGCGCTGCTGGTACGTGCCGAGCGCCAGGGCGTGGCACAAGAAGTCGGCCACGGCAGGGAACTCGTCGTCGAAGAAGGCCTACTTCGTCGAGCGGAACCGCGTGTGGAACGCGGTGAAGCTGCTGCCCCGCGGGATGCTGGTGCGGAGTCCGCTGAGCACGCTCCGGCGATACGTCGTGCAGGGGTACGCGGCGGCGCGTGGGCGAGGACTGTCGGCGGAGTTCGTGGGGCAGCACTCCTTCGGTCAGGTGGCGGGGGTGATGCTTCGCGCGTACGGCGCGGCGGCGCTCCGGTTGCCCGAGATGATGGCCAAGCGGCGCGAGATCCAGGGCCGGCGCCGACTCAGCGTCGGGGAATGGAACCAGCTCCTTCGGCGCCACGAGCTCAGCGTCGTCGAGCTGGCGATGAAGGCCTGAGCCGACCCCGCCCGAGATCTAGCCGCCGGCGCTGGTGTAGCGCCTTAGCGCCCGTAACCACACCACCCGCGCGATCCCCGTGAAGGCCAGCGCCCCGACGAGGGCCAGGCCCGCCCGCCAGAGCTCCAGGCGCTCGAGGATGGCGAGGGCCGGAAACGTGGTCATGACGGCGAGCGGGATGACGAAGGTGAAGAGGATCGCCAGCGCGCCCCGGTAGACCGACGCGGGCCAGCGCGCCGCGTCGTAGACCGACGCGAAGAGGAACGAGAGGTTGTCCACCTTGACCAGGATGAAGGCGAGGGCGATGACCAGGATCCAGATGGAATAGAGGATGAGCACCGCGCCGCAGAGGAGCAGCAGGGTGAGCGCCACCGCCTGTGGGGACGGGACGTGACCCAGGCGCCCGAGCGCGATGACGAGGATCGCGAGGCCGGAGGCGACGTCCACGAGCTTCGGCAACTCGAAGCGGGCGGTCGAGACGAGGAACTGGGCGTCGGCGGGCTTGAGCAAGAGGAAGTCCAGCGTCCCCTTGCGCACCTGCTCGACGACGGTCTGCAGCGCGGGACGGATCGCCCCGTCGAGAACCCCCTTGAGGACGGTGAACCAGGCGACGACCACCAGGGCCTCGTCCGCCTTCCACCCGGCCACCGTCTTCCGCCCCGAGAAGAGCACGAGCAGCGGGATGAGGGCGATGGCGGTCCAGAAGAGCGAGAGGACCGCGCCCACCACGAAGTCCAGGCGGTACTGCAGGGAGAGGAGGAGCGAAAGCTTGAGCTGCAGCGCGAGGAGGGTCAGGTAGCGGCGCACCGTGGCTCACCCACCGTAGGCGGCGAAGCGGCGTAGGCCGGCGCGCCAGAGGAGGAGGGCCGCGGCGTAGACGATGGCCACGTAGGTCCACTGGCTGGCGAGGGCGAGCAGGAGCTCGCGGCGACCGAGCAGGCCGAGGAGGGTCTCGACCGGGAACGAGAGGACGTAGCGAAAGGGGAGCCACTTGGAGAGGGCGAGCAGGCTGGCCGGGAAGAGCTCGAGGGGGATGGTGTAGCCCGAGAAGACGAAGAAGAGGCCGAGCCAGAGGTCGAAGAGCGAGAGCGAGCTCTCCCAGAAGAAGCCCAGGGTACCGATGACGAGCATCACGCCGAAGGTGAGGGCCCACGCCCCGGCGAGCGAGAGGGGGAAGACGACCCAGTGGAGCGGGTCCGAGGCGAGCTGGTCGCGGCCGAGCCAGAGGAGCGCGGCCCCCGCGATGGGGAGGGCGAGGAGGACGCGGATCGGCAGGGCGGCGAGGTGCTCCGCGGCGTACGAGACGAAGGGGTGGAGGGGCCGGAGCAGCCGCATGGCCAGCGCGCCGTGGCGGATCTCGTAGTTGAGCTGCCAGACGACCCACGCGCCGGTGAGAAGCCGGACGACGAGCGTGGCGAGGAAGTACGCGCTGAACTCCCGCACCCCGAAGCGCCCGACGGGAGCCTCTTCGGCCACCGCGCTCCAGAGGAGGAGCATGACGAGCGGCATATTGGTCGACAGGATCCAGATCAGGAACTCGCCGCGATAGGCCATCGCCTCGGCGAAGCCGACGCGAAAGAGCGTCGGGAGGGCGCGCAGGGTGCGACCGGCGCCGGTCACCGCGCGCTCTCCGCCGTCGCGGGGGGCGACGCCTTCGGTCGATCGAAGAGCTCGGCGAGGATCTCCTCGAGGGGGGCGTCCTCGACGGTCAGGTCCACGACCGCGAGCTCGGCGAGGGCCGCCGCGATGGTGCCGTTCAGCTCGGCCTGCGGCACCTGGAGCGTGACCTGCGCCTCGCCCTGCTGCACCAGGCGGCCCGCGAGTCGCGCGAGCTGCTCGGGGGTGGCGGGGGCGCCGAGGCGCAGGGTGACGCGCTTTTCGGGCCGGCTCGCGCGGGCGAGCTCCTCCAGCCCGCCGTCGTACGTCAGGCGTCCGTGGTCGATGACCACGATGCGCGGGCAGAGGGCGGCCACGTCGGCCATGTAGTGGCTCGTGAGGAGCACCGTCGCGCCGTGCCGCTCGTTGTACTCCTTGATGAAGCGGCGGATCGCGGCCTGCATCCCGACGTCGAGGCCGATCGTGGGCTCGTCGAGAAAGAGGATCTTGGGGCGGTGGAGCAGCGCCGCCACGAGCTCGCACTTCATGCGTTCGCCGAGGCTGAGCTGGCGCGTCGGCTTCTGCACGAGGTCCCCGAGCTGCAGGAGCGTGCTGAGCTCCGCGATGGTGCCGTCGGCCTCGGCGCGCGGGATCTGATAGATGGCCCGGTTGAGCTCGAAGGTCTCGACGGGGGGGAGGTCCCAGAGGAGCTGCTGCTTCTGGCCGGTGACGAGCGTGATGCTGCTCAGGAAGGCGGCCTGGCGCTCCTGCGGCCGGAAGCCCGCCACGCGCACCTCTCCGGCGGTGGGGTGGAGCAGGCCGGCCAGCACCTTCAGGGCCGTGGTCTTGCCGGCACCGTTCGGGCCGAGAAACCCGACGCGCGCGCCTGGTGGAATGTGGAACGAGATGCCGTCGAGTGCCGGGACCACCTCGTAGCGGCGGGCCACGAGCGAGCGAAGCGCGGCGAGGAGCCCCGGCGGGCGCTTGTGCGTGCGGTAGTGCTTGACGAGGTTCTGGACGTGGATCATGAGCCGCCGCGGCGGCGCAAGTGTAGCCCCACTCCGCCCCCCGGACCACCGACCCGGAGCGAAGGGCCCCGGCGCCTTGCGGGGTCCGGGGCCTCCGCGGTATGGAGGTGCGCATGACCGACGGAGAGCAGCGCCCTCCCGCGGGGCGCGCGGGGCGCCTTTCGGGACTCGCGCTGGCGGGTCTGTCGGGCGCGGCCCTCTTCGTCTCCGACTACCCGCTCCACCTCTTTCCGCTGCAGCTCGTGGCGCTCGTGCCGTGGCTCTGGGCGCTCGACCGTCGCGCGCCGCGCGTGCGGGACGCGCTGCTCGCAGGTCTCGGCTTCGGGCTCTGCTACACGCTGCCGCTGCTCCTCGTGCTGGAGTTCCCGCTCGGGATGGGCTTGCCGCTGGCGCTCTATCTGACGCTCCTCTGGATGGGCGCGTCCGTCGGCGTCCGCTGGGTGCGCGGCTCGCCGGCCCCCTGGGGCGCTCTCGCGACCGCCGGCGTGGTCGTGCTCGTGGAGTGGGTGGACTACGCCCTGGTCCCGGTGTGGGGGACCGCGCAGGCCTTCGTTCGCGTCTGGAGCGCCGCGCCGTGGGCCGTCCAGTTCGTGGCCGCGACGGGCGTGGCGGGCGTGGTCTTCGCCATCGTGGCGCTGCAGGCGCTGGGGCTGGACCTGGCGCGCTCCCGGCGAGCCTGGCGCACGAGCGGCATGGTCCTCGCCGCGCTGCTTCTCGCGCTCGGCCTGGCGAACGGCCTCGGCTGGTACGAGCGGCCGAAGGGGCTGCTCCGGGTCGCGGCCGCCGGGTGGACCTGGCGCGACCTGCCGCGGGGTCAGGCCACGCCGGCGAGCCTCGTGCTGGAGAAGGTCTTCCGCCCGCTGCTGGAGCGGGCCGCGGATGAGAAGGCTGCGCTCGTGGTGGCCCCCGAGGTGGCGTTCTTCGTCGGACCCACCGAGAAGGAGTCGCTCCTCGGCGAGCTGGCGGGGCTCGCGCGGCGGCACCGGCTGGCCGTGGTGGTGGGGTACTTCGACGTCGCGCGGCGGGAGAACCGGGCCGTCTGGATCGACGCCGACGGTCGGCGGCAGGCCGACTACGTGAAGACGCACCTCATCCCCTTCGTCGAGGTCTACCAGGGCGGGAGCGGCGCGCTCGCGCTGGTCGGGACCTCTGTCGGGGCGGCGGGGCTCATGATCTGCCAGGACGACAACTTCACCGACCTCTCGCGGGCGTACGCGCGCGCGGGGACGCGGCTCATGGTCGTGCCCACGAACGACTGGGCCCAGGTGCAGCGCTACCACTACGAGAACAGCCGCTTTCGGGCCCTCGAGGCGCGCTACGGCCTGGTGCGCGGGGCCTCGAACGGCACGAGCGCGATCGTTTCGGGGCGCGGCGAGGTGCTGGCCGAGCGGGACCACTTCCGGAGCGGGCCCGGGCTCGTAGTGGCGGACCTGCCGATCTATGCCGGGCGCACGTTCTACGCGAGGGCCGGCGAGTGGGTCGTGCTGGCGGCGGGGGTGCTGCTCGTCCTCGGCCGGTGGCGCCACAGACGCCGGGGACGCTGATCAGGGAGAGAGCGGGACCGACGGGGCCGGGATCCAGGGGCAGCTCGCCGTGGCCATGCACGGATCGTCGCGCAGCTCGCGTCCGCGCGTCTGATAGAAGCGCCCCACCATGTGAATGAGGAAGGTGTCGGTGTCGAAGGCGCCGCCCGTGTGCGGGACGCCGAAGCCGTGCTGTCCGGCCGGGTTCAGCAGGGGGATGCGGATCGCCGAGAGACCCGTGCTCGTCGCGCGCGTCAGGCGCAGCGGGGCGCCGAGGCGGGGCGCTTCCGGCGCGTGGGCGCCGCGCGAGAAGTCCTCCGGATCGGCGACGACCTGCTTGCCGTCGAAGCGGCGGGTCCACGAGAGCGCCTCCGTGACGTGGGCATCGATCAAGACCTGGTTGGCCGGTCGACCGAAGCGCGGGTCGGGAGAGAGGTAGTCCACGATCCCCGCCGCGCGCGCGGCCGCGATCCCCGTGGCGACGGGGACCGAGGTGTCCCCGGCGGTGACGATGAAGCAGATGTTGGAGCCGGGGCGGGCCCGGTCGTAGTCCTCGGTGTGCAGCGGATCGGCGAAGACGTGCGGGGCGTAGCTCACGGGGTCGCCCGGGTCGACACCCATCTGGGCCAGCACGAACATGCGGCGGAAGTCGGGGGTGTTGCGCTGCAGGCCGAGGCCCGGCGTGAGCGCCACCAGCGGGCTGCCGCTCGCGTAGCGCACGCCGTGCAGGTCCACCTCCGCGCCGAAGCGGTCGTAGGTGGCGCGGAGGGCGCCGGTCGGTCCCTGGAAGACCCGCACCTCGAGGCGTTCGCCGAGGCGGGGCGTGTCGACCACGCGCGTCGGCGGCTCGGGGCTCGCCGGGTCGATCCGGAGCAGCACGCGGAGCTCGGTGGGGTCGAGCGCGTTCGCCGCGACGTGCAGGCGCGCCCGCCCACCCTCGCCGGCGTAGGTGACGTACCGCGCTCCCGAGGCCAGGTTGGTCAGCTCGACCCGGTCGCCGGCGCGCACGTCGACGTTCGGCACCAGCACGCGCGTGACGGCCTTGTTGGCGCTCGGGACTATCGCCGCCAGGTCCGTCGATCCCGGCTTCTCCCCCGGTCGCACGATCAGGATCGGGGCCATGCTGCGCAGCATTGCCGCCTCGGGGACCCCCGGCGTCGTGGTCCGGCCCGAGATAAACGTCAGGCCGCCGCCCCCCGCCGACGGTGCGCCGGCCACGATGGCGGGCTCCACCGCGTTCACGATGGTCGACACGATCCCGCCCAGGCTCGTGCCCCAGGCGAAGTAATCGACCCCCGGCCCACCCAGGTCCACGCGGCCGTCTCCGTCGAAATCGCCGAGGAGCTCGGGCTTGCCGTCCCCGTCGAGGTCCTGCCCGCTCCGTCGCTGCCCGTCGAGGGCTCGCAGGGCGCGCGTCAAGACCAGCAGGTCGAGCACGGTCTGCCGCACCATGTCGCGAGTGTGAAAGACGTCTCCCGAGAAGAAATCGGCGCCCGGGTCGGGCTGCCCGTCGTTGTTCAGGTCGCGCGCGCGTCCCGGCCAGAGCGCCTCGAGGGCCGGCCGGATCTTGAGCAGGCCGAAGATGCCCTTGGCCACCTCGAGCACGTCCTTCGCAGGGGCGAAGCCGTGCCCGTAGGCGTCGATGGTGCAGCTCGCGATCCCGTAGCGCGCCATGTGCCCCGAGAAGAGGAGGTTCTCGACCCGGCTCTGCCCGTAGCCGTGGGCGTAGAGCGCCACCGGGAAGGGAGCGCCGCGGCCGCGGTCCTGGCGCGGGACGGCGCAGAGGAAGGGGATGCGGTGCGTGCCATAGACCGCGTGGCCGGTCTTGCGGTCCAGGTCCCAGACCTCGTCCTCGTCGGCGGGGTGCCCCGGGCCGGCGTGACGATTCCGGTCCGCGAGCAGGTTCGGACCCTCGACCTCGCCCATCACCACGTACGCGACGTTGTCGAAGGACTGCGCGAGCGCCTTGATCCCCTCCGGGTCCGTCCCGGACTGGGTCGGCCCGATGTAGATCGGGCCGAGCACGCCGGCGAGAGAGCGAACCTGCGCGCCCGGCAGGAGGTAGGGGCTGCCCCCGCCCGTGTAGACCTTGTGCAGCGTGAGTCCGACGGGGAACTCGCGCGCGAGGTGCGCAAAGGGCCCCACGCCGTAGAGGCCGCGACGGAGCGCCTCGAGGTCGCGCGTGGGTCCCTGGGTGGTGAAGGTCCAGGCGAACGCCACCTGGTCGAGGTCGAGCCCGTAGCGGCGGAGCACCTCCGGCAGGCCGCGCAGGTCTTCGGTCTGCTTGAGGTGGTGCACGTACGGAAAGGGCGAGCGTACCGGGTGGCCATCCTCGCCGGTCAGTCGCTTGGTCAGGACCACCGCATAGCGAGCTTCCTGCTCGAGCGGCACCACGGGCTTCAGGAGCAGCGTGTCGGTCGCCTTCTCGTAGAAGGTGAGCAGTCGGTCGAGCGGGTCGCCGCCGCGCGGGTGGACGTTCGGAACGTCGAGAACGCCGTCCCCGTCGGTGTCCTCACCGGGGTCGAGCCGGCCGTTTCGATTCACATCCTCGTCGGTGGTGTCGAAGAGCAGGTTGGCCACCTTCGCCCGCGGGTCCCCCTCCCAGAAGGCGGTGAGCCTCGGGAGCGTGAGGGGGAAGTTCCCCTGGTCGAAGTCGAGCAGCACGGCCTGGCCGTAGCGTGGCGACCGCGGCTCGAGGTTCACGAGCAGCACCGCGTCGTCGTCGAAGTCGCGGTTCGCGCGCTGCCGCCGGGTCAGGTTGTCCAGGTCCAGCGGGGCGTCGAAGCGGACGGTGATCGCCCCGTAGGTGCTGAAGCCCTCGAGGCGGCTGGCGTGCTGCCGCACCTTGCGCTCCATGCGGGTCGGCGCGCCGAGCGGCAGATTGAGCCGCTTGCCGGTGGGCGAGTCGGGGTCGGGGCGGGTCGCGAGGTCGTTCGGAAAGGGGAGGTCGGGGAGGGGCTGGGCGTCGAGGTCGAAGATCACCTTGGGGCCGGGGCCGGGGTCGGCCCACTCGAGCCCCTCGGGACGCGGCCCCGCGCACCCCGCGACGAAGGCCGCGAGCAGTCCGGCCAGGCGGCGCCGGGTCACTGGTATCTCCAGTCCAGCAGGAAGCGCCCCACGACTCGGTCCACCCCGCCCATGAAGCGGCCCGCCGCGTCGTTCAGCGCCTCGCCGGGGAAGAGGTGTCCCCAGTCCAGGCCGAAGTTCACGCCGAGGCGCGGTGTCAGCGCCCAGCGGTAGCGCGCCGACGCGTGGACCTCGAACCCGAGCTCGCGTGCCGTCCCCGCGCCGCCGAGGAAGTTGCGATTCACGCCCCCCGCGCGAAAGGAGAGGTACGGGTCGACGAGGTCGGCCGCGCTTCGGGCGTAGAGCAGCCCCGCCCGCAGCGTGAGGCCGCGCACCGGTCGCAAGAAGAAGTGGGTCCAGACGTAGAGGGCGTTCGTCACGCTGCCGTTCGAGGGGACGTTCTCGGTCCCCGAGGGGGCGACGGCCACGTGGGCCCGGTCTCCCGCACGGTCGGCGGCCCGCGCGCTCATCGCCGCGAGCACCTCCGGAAAGAGCACCATGCCGACGGCGTAGTCGGGGTGGAAGCTGGCCGCGCGAGCCACGTCGTCTCCGCGGTCGTTATCTCCCGAGGCGTAGCCGAGTTCCGTGGTCAGGCCGACGCGGGAGGGTCGATGGGAGAGGGTGGCGCGCACCACCGCGCCGCCGGCTCGCACGGTGACCCCCTCGAGGTGGCCCTCCGGGCGCAAGCGGTCGGTGCTGCCGAAGAGGGCCAGCGCTTCGAAGCCGAGGCCGAAGATGAGCCCCGACCGGCCGAGCCGCTGCCGGATCTTTCCCGACGCGTCCAGCACGCCGACGCGCAGCTTGTCGCCGTCCTTGTCGTTCTGGTGCCGGTAACCGCCGTAGACGCCGAGGAAGGCCTGCCGGGTGCGGTAGAAGAGGGAGCCCACGGTGTTGATCGCCACGTCCCCGTTGCTCAGGTTGGCGTTCGTGTCCCGGTAGACGAGGTCCACGGCCGCCGCGACGTAGAGGTTCTGCGCGGGCATGGTGGCGAAGGCCGCGCGCTCCACGAGGTCTCCGAGGTGCGCGTAGCCGAAGGGGAGGTTGCTCTCTCCGTTGTTGGCCAGGATCCCGAGGCCCCAGTTGCTCGCCGTGTGGCCGAGGCGCAGCTCGCCGATGCGGCTGCGCCAGGCCACCATCAGGCGTCGCGGCTCGACGCGCTCGAAGGCGTTACGCTGGTGGCGCGGGAAGAGCACGTACTCGGCGCCCACGGTCGTCGTCTGGCCGGCCACCATGCCCGTGAAGAGATCCAGCCCGAGCTCGATGGTCAGGCCTTGCCCCGGGCGGGACATCTTGCCCATCAAGCGCAGGCGCTGCTCGGCCCAGGCGTTCTGCCCGAGCGTGCTCCGCTGGTCGTCGATCGGAAAGCTCGTCAGCCCGTGCGTGAGGAGACGGTACTCGGCCAGAAACTGCTGCTCGGGATCGTGCGCCGCCCGGATGCGCGGCTGAGCGGCGGCGGGGAGGGCGCACAGAAGGCCTAGAAACACCAGCGGCGACCATTTCACGGGGGGGGACCTCGGGTTCGAGTCGCACCTTTATACACTGGCCCGACCGACCACGTCGACGGGTAGCGTGCGGCGCAGACCATGGATAAGCTTGGTCGTACATGGTGCGACTCCTCTACGAAGACGCGGAACTGGTCGCGGTGGACAAGCCGAGCTGGGCCGTGGTGCACCGCGCGCGCGGTGCCGCCGGAGCCGTCGTTCTGGCCGAGGTGCTGGCCCGCCAGGTGGGGGGGCCGGTCTTCCCGGTGCACCGCCTCGACCGCCAGACCTCCGGGGTGATGGTCTTCGCCCGGACCTCGAGCGCCGCGTCGGTGCTGGCCGGGGACGTGCGCGAGGGGCGCTGGCGCAAGCGCTACCTCGGGCTCTGCCGCGGCGTGGTCGGCGAAGCCCGCGAGGTGGATCACCCCGTGGCCGACGGGGAGCGCCGCCTCCCCGCGCGCACCGACTTCGACCCGCTCGAGGCCTTCTGCGGGCGCTACACGCTCGTGCGGGCCTTTCCGCGCTCCGGTCGTCGGCATCAGGTGCGCTACCACCTGAAGCACATCGCCCACCCCCTCATCGGGGACGCGAACTACGGTCAGGGGGCGATCAACCGCTTCTTCAAGGAGACCTTCGGCCTCTCGCGCATGTTCCTGCACGCCGAGGCGCTGCGCATCGTCCACCCGCGGCGCGCGGAGCACCTCTCCTTCGAGGCGCCGATGCCCGCCGAGCTCGAGGAGGTGCTGGCCCGGCTCAGGATCTACGAGGGGCCGGTGCTCTGATCAGCCCTTCATGATCGCCTCGACGAACGCGCGATGCTCGCTGGCCCACCGGCAGAGGCCGAGCAGCAGCTCCTCGCCGGTCTGGCTCGGCTCCCACCCCCAGTGCGTTGTCACGCGGCGGTTGTCGGTCACGTAGTAGGGCATGTCGAAGGGGCGCTCCTCCCGCGACGCAGTGACCAGCCCCTCGCGCCGGAAGAACTCCTCGCAGAGCGCAGTGGTCTCGAGGAGCGAGAGACTGCTCTTCAGGCCGCCTCCCACATTCAGCCGCCTCGGTACGGGGCGGCCCGGCTCGTGGAGCTGCAGGGCCACGAGCCGCGCGAGATCCTCGGCCGAGACGAGGTCCCGCACCTGCTTTCCCGTCCCGCCGAATCCGAGGTAGCGCAGCGGCCGGCCGACGAGGAAGGCGTAGACCCAGAAGGAGAAGACCCCCTGGTCGATCTTGCCGAACTGGCCGGGGCCGGCGATCACGCCGCAGCGGTTGACCCAGACGGGGAAGTCGAAGGCCTGGCCGTATTCGAGGGCCAGGATCTCGCCGGCCAGCTTCGTCGCGCCGTAGAGCGAGACGGGGGGCTCGGTGGAGAAGGTCTCGTCGAGCCCCTCCACGCTGAGGCCGGGGACCCCCTCGACGCGTTGCGGATCGAGGGCGAGGCGCGTGGCCTCCTCGCGCACCGGGAGCGCGTTCAGCGCGGCGACCGAGTAGACCCGGCTCGAGCTGACCAGCACGAGTCCCGCGCGGTGCTGGCGGCAGTACTCGAGCACGTTGGCGGTGCCGACGAGGTTGTGTTCTACGAGCTGCTCGGCGCTCCCCGCGCCGAAGCCGCCGAGGCCGGCGAGGACGCTCGGGTTGGCCGCGCAGTCCACGACCCAGTCGGCCGGGGGGAGGGCGCGGAGGTCCGACGGGTGGCGGATGTCTCCGTGCAGCAGGGAGACGCCGTGAGCGGCGAGCGCGGGCAAGCTCGTCTCGGCGCCGCGCCGGCTGAGATTGTCGAGGCCGACGACGGTGCAATCCGGGTGGGCCTGCCGCAGGTAGAGCGCGAGCCGCGAGCCGAGGTAGCCCGCGCAGCCGGTGATGAGGATCTTCACGCGGTCAGCCTCTGCCGCCAGGCGGCCACGATCTCCTCGAAGATGCGGTCGAGCGAGACGGAGAGGTCCCAGCTCGGGTAGTGGTCGCGCATCTTGCGCAGGTCCGAGATGTAGCAGATGTGGTCGCCCGCGCGGTTTTGGTCGACGTATTCGTATTGCATCGGCCGGCCGGTCAGCTGCGCCACGCGGTCGAAGGCCTCGAGGATCGAACAGGCGTTCCCCCGGCCACCCCCCAGGTTGTAGACCTCGCCCGGCCGCGGCGCAGCGATGAAGGCCTCGGCGAAGCGCGCCACGTCGAGCGCGTGGATGTTGTCCCGCACCTGCTTCCCCTTGTAGCCGTAGACGCGGTAGGTGCGCCCCTCCAGGTTCACCTTGACCAGGTAGCTCAGAAACCCGTGGAGCTCGACCCCCGAATGGTTGGGGCCGGTCAGGCACCCGCCGCGCAGGCAGCAGGTGCGCAGGCCGAAGTAGCGGCCGTACTCCTGGACCATCACGTCGGCCGCCACCTTCGAGGCGCCGAAGACGGAGTGCTTCGACTGATCGATGGTGAAGCTCTCGGGGATGCCGGCCGCGTAGGCCGGGTCGTCGTAGTCCCAGCGCGTGGGCAATTCCTTGAGCCGGATGCGGTTCGGCGCGTCGCCGTAGACCTTGTTCGTGGACATGTGCACGAAGACCGCCTCGGGGGCGTGCTGCCGCGTGGCCTCGAGGAGGTTGAGCGTCCCGCCCGCGTTCACGTCGAAGTCGTCGTGCGGCCGCGAGGCGGCCAGGTCGTGGCTCGGCTGCGCGGCGGCGTGCACGATCGCCTCGGGGCGTAGCTCGGCGACGAGGCGGTTCACGCCGGCGCGGTCCCGCACGTCCTGCTCCCGGTGGCGAAAGGTGGGGTGGAGCTCCTCCAGCCGGCGCTGGTTCCAGCGCGTGTCTCCCGCCGGGCCGAAGAAGTCGGCGCGCATGTTGTTGTCCACGCCGAAGACCTCGTGGCCGCGCGAGGCGAAATAGCTCACCACCTCGCTGCCGATGAGTCCGCTCGAGCCCGTGACCAGGATTTTCATCGTCTCTCCGTCCACCCGCCCGGCGGGCCGGGAATTTAGCACATGCGTTCTAGTACGCTCCGCGGCCTCGGAGCACCGCGGGGAGCGTGAGCAGGAGCAGCTTGAGGTCGAGGGCCAGCGACCACTCGTCCACGTACTTGAGGTCCATGCGCATCCACTCGTCGAAGCCGAGCTGGCTCCGGCCGCTCACCTGCCACAGGCCGGTGAGGCCCGGCTTCATGGTCAGCCGCCGACGATACCAGCCGCGGATCTGCTGCTGCTCGCCGATCGGCAGCGGCCGGGGACCCACGAGGCTCATCTCGCCGCGGAGCACGTTGATGAGCTGGGGCAGCTCGTCCAGGCTCGTGCGGCGGAGGAAGCGCCCGAGGCTCGTGACGCGGGGGTCGGCCGTCAGCTTGAAGGTGGGGCCGTCCTGCGGGCTGGCTTCCTTGAGCGCGGGTTGCTGCGCCTCGGCCTCGGGGACCATGGTCCGGAACTTCAGCATGCCGAAGCGGCGTCCGTAATGCCCGACGCGCTGCTGGCGGAAGAGGACGGGGCTGCCGTCGAGCAGGCGAATGGCGAGGGCGATCGCGAGGAGCACGGGGGCGGCGAGGAGGAGCAGGAGCGCTCCGAAGAGGAGATCGGCGGCGTGCTTCACGGCGAGCGAGGCCGGGCGCTTCGGGGTGGGTTCGAAGGCCAAGAAGGGCTGGCCGAGCCAGGTCACGATTCGCGCCGGGGCGGAGAAGGGGACCAGCTCGATCGCCACGGCCGAGGGGACGCCCACCTGGTCGCAGGCGTCCATGAGCGGACGAGCCTCCTCGGGGCGATGGAACGGGGGGAAGAAGAGCACGCGGTCGATCGCCTCGTCGTGGAGGAGCTCGGCCAGCCGGCTCACGGACCCGAGGTGGGTGGAGGAGCCCTGCTCGTCCGCGGCGCCGGGGGTGTCGGAGAGGCGGCCCACGAGGCGCGGGGCGAAAGGCCCCGTCTCGCCGAGCGAGGAGACGAAGGCGCGCAGCGTGTCGGTCGGGTCGCCCACGAGAAGGAGGCGGTCCTGGCCCGAGCCGCGCTGGTGCTGGTAGCGCCGCCATTGCAGCAGGAGCAGCCGCTCGAGATAGAGCAGGGTCAGCGTCGAGGAGGTGAAGAGGGCCACGATGGAGCGGTTGATGTGAGCCTGCGTGAGAAAGAGCACCAGGGCCAGCGCGGCGAGGCCGAGCAGGTGGAGCTTCACCAGGTCCTTGAGGATGCGCAGGGGTCCCTGGCCGAGCTCGGCGATCCGATGCAAGTCGAAGAGGGCGATGAGAAAGAGCCAGAGCGGGATGCTGATGGCGACGATCAGCGCGCAGTGTTCGAAGGGGGCCGTGGCCTTGAGCTGGGGAAGAAAGTGGCGGAGCGTGGCGTGGAGGGCAAAGGCCAGCGCCATGGACGCCACGACCACGAGGGCATCGATAAAGAGGACGAGGCGCGCGACGGCGCCACGATCTGCGGGGAGGCTCATCGACGGGTACGCGGTGCTAGAGCGCCGAACAGTTTGACCTCGGTTGTGAAATCGCCGATGTGCGTCGCATCGCTGCGTTGCTCCTCGGTCACATATTCCCGATATGCTCCCTCGTCGCGCCTTGCGCTGCTCGCATCTCGACGATTTCGCTCGGTCGGCCAAACTGCTCGGCGCTCTGGGGGGATCCTAGGCGTGGGGGCGACGGGGGTCAACCGGGCGGCCTCCTCCAGGTGACGAGGGCTCGGCGGAGGGAGGGCGAGACGAGCGCGAGCGTGGCCGCGGCGGCGGCGATGGCCCCGCCGACGAGCGCGAGCTGGATCGTCGACGCTCCGCGCGAGGCCCAGACCGCGACCGAGGCGACCGCCGCGGGGAGGGCCGTCCAGGCCAGGAGGCCCGGATATCGAGAGCCGGCGAGCTGGCACGCCGCCGCGGACAGGAGCAGGTAGAGCAGCACGTTCGCGATGGCGGTGGCCAGCGCGAGGCCGAGGATGCCGAAGCGGGACCCGAGCAGGAGCGAGAGCGCCACCTGGGCCACGACGGCGACGACGTGGAGGGGGATGCTGACCGAGAAGCGGTCCACGGCCATGAGGGCCGCGCTCGACGGGCTGCCGGTCGCGTTGAGGAGCCACGCGAGGGCCAGGTAGGGGAGGAGGTCGCTCGGAGCCGCGCTCTCCGAACCCAGCCAGACGCGGAAGAGCGAGGGACCCGCGAGCACCAACGCGGCTGCGGCGGGGGTGAGCCCCAGGGCCAGCGCGGTCGTGCTCCCCTCGAACTGGAACCGGCCGCGTTCGCGCTCCTCGGCGGTGGCGGCCGGACGGAAGTTGCGCACGAGCCGGTGGAAGAGCGATTCCCACAGCACGTGGGAGAGCTTGTAGAGGGTGCTGGCCCACTGGTCGGCGGCGCTGAAGGCCCCGAGGGCCCTGGCCGAGGCGAAGAGCTGCCCGAGGGGGACGGCCGAGGAGTAGACCACCTTCCCCAGGCCGCGCGTCAGGTTGTAGCCGACCGAGTAGCGGAGGAGCTGCCACA
Source organism: Deltaproteobacteria bacterium (assembly GCA_020848905.1). Classification (NCBI taxonomy): domain Bacteria; kingdom Pseudomonadati; phylum Myxococcota; class Myxococcia; species Deltaproteobacteria bacterium. Next base: position 36,661 of record JADLHG010000050.1, on the reverse strand, counting down.
GCCGCGGCCAGTCGGGAGCTGCGGGGCGCCCGATGGGGAGCTTCAGGCGGGCCAGGGCCACGAGCAGGGTGACCACGCGGACGAGCGGGAGCGCGGCGCGCAGCACCTGGATCCCGACGATCCCCAGCTCGAGGTGCAGGCCGAGCAGCACGACGCCCAGGTCCAGCACGGCCCCGACGATGGCTACGGCGTTGAGCTCCCGGATCCAGCCGAGGCCCTGGAGCGTGCCGGAGTAGAGGTTGCCGACGATGTTCAGCGGATAGCTCACCGCCGCGGCGAGGAGCATCAGCTTCAGCTCGTGCGAGTGCGCCACCGTCGCCGTGGAGAGGCCGCGACCCCCCACGAGGGCCAGCGCGCCGAGGACGAGCGTTCCCACGGCCGAGGCGAAGAGGGCCAGGAGGAAGGTCTGGTTCAGACCGGCCAGCACCTGGGCGCGCTCCTCCTGCCGCGCGGTCTCGTAGACGGCGACCTCGTGAATCGCGAGGTCGAAGACGAGCACCATGTCCACGGTCGCGGTGGCGAGCGCGACCATCCCCCAGTCGTCGGAGCCGAAGCGCTGGACGATCGCCCGGGTGAGCCAGAGCGTGGTCGCGAAGCGCGTGGCGCGCGAGATGACGCCGGCGGCGAGGCCCGAAGCGAAACGATCGGAGCGCATCGGCTGCCCGGTCTCCTCGGCGTCAGAACCCGGCCAGGGCCCGGTCGTAGATCGCCTCGAGGCGCGGGGTGAGGAGCGCCCAGGCATACTTCTCCTCGGCCACGGCGCGCGCGCGCTCCCCGAGGGTGGCGCAGCGCTGGGGATCCGTGAGGAGCTCGGCCATCGCCCGGCCGTAGCCCTCGGGGCTGGCGGGGGCGAGCAGCCCCACCTTGTCCCGCTCGAAGATCTCCACCATGTCGCCGACGGGGTTCGCGAGGACGGCCCGGCCCGCGGCGAGGTAGTCCCCGAGCTTGATCGGGCCGCGCGCCTGATTCATCAGGTTGTCCGAGCAGGGCATGAGGAGCACGTCGGACGCGCCGAGGTAGAGCGGTACGCGCTCGAAGGGCTGGGTCCCGACGGCGTGCACCGCCGAGGTCAGCTCGAGGCGCTCCACGAGCGCTTCGGCGTGGGGGTTGCGCGGGCCGACGACGAGCAGCCGGGACTCGGGGACGCGCTGGCGCGCCACGGCGAAGGCGCGAATCGCCAGCTCGAGGTCGTACTGAACGAAGCCCACGAAGCACGCGATGGGCGCGGTGGCGGGGAGGTCCAGCTCGCGGCGACACGCGGCCCGGTCCAGCACGGGCACCGTCCGCACGTTGGCGCCGGAGGGGAGGTAGTGCACGCGATCGCGACGCAAGCCGAGGTCGAGCGCGCGCTGTTCGAGCTTCCGGCTCGTCACCGTCACGTGGCGCGCGAAGCGACGGAAGCGCTCTTCGAGGAAGGTCTCGAAGGGAGCGAAGGCCACCCGCCCGATCCAGCTCTTGCGCTCGGAGATCGCGCCGCCGCGCCCCCACCAGTCGGCCCAGTCGCTGACCCACGGGACGCGCCGGCCGAGGCGCAGGGCGAGGCTCGGCAGCAGCACCACCGGGCGGCAGTCGAAGCCGTGCACGACGTCGAAGGGCTCGCGGGCGAAGCGAGCGCAGCGAAAGAGGGCGTCCCAGGGGTCCCAGCCGGTGCGGGCGAGGCCCACGCCGAGGTCCGGGGTCTCGACCACCCGAACGCCCTCGAGGAGCCGCTCCTCCGCGCGCAACCGCTCCTTGGGCGCGATGGTGGCGAGCGTCACCTGATGCCCGCGCAGCGCCAGCTCCCGCCCGAAGTAAAAGGCGCGAAAGAAGGTGCTGCGCCAGATCACGTTATGGTTGAGCATCAGGACGTTCACGGTGCTCTGCCTCGATCGGCGGCCATGCTACCATGGGCCTCCCGCCGAGCAACGAAGCCAGGATGAACGAGACGCACGAAGCACCTGCTGCTGACGCCCCGGACCGGGGTGGCGAGGCCGTTCGGTCCTCCGCCCGGCGCGGCCGAGCTCTGCTGGCGGTCGGCGTGCTCGGCCTGCTCGGCGTCGGGTTGCTCGCGACGGCCATCCCGGGCGTCTTCACCGTGGACGAGGACAACTACCTCGCGACGGTGGTGTCGCTGCGCCACGGCCGGCTGACCGTCCCCGGGACGGAGGGCTTGCCGCCCAGCAAGGAGCTCATCTGGTTCGAGCCCACGCCCCCCCGGGGAGAGCTGGAGCGCACGCCGGTCACCTCGGGAGCGCCGCCGCTCTACGCCCTCCTGGCCTGGCCGGCCTCGTTCTTCGGCTGGCGAGGGCTCGTTGCGCTGAACGTGCTCGCCTTCCTCGGGCTCCTCTGGGTCGTACACCGCTATGCGGCGAGGCACGCGACGCGCGCAGTTGCGGCGTGGGTCGCCGTGGCCGCTTGCGGCCTGGGGGGGTACCTCGTCGAGTACGCGCAGGGCGTCTGGCCGCACCTGATCTCGATCTTCCTCAACACGGCGGCTTTCGCGCTGGCGAGCCGGGCCCGCGAAGGCGGCAGGCTGCCGGTCCGCGCCTTGCTCGGGGCGGGGCTGCTCGCGGGCCTCGCCGTCGGGGTGCGCTATCCGAATCTGCTCTACGCGGTGGGCACGGGTCTCGGGCTCTTGCTCCTCGCCGAGCGGCGCGTTGCCGCGAGCGCGCTCTTCGCCGCCGGGATGACCGGGCCGGTGCTCCTCAGCACGTTGCTCAACGGGCTGCGCCTCGGGGTCTACAACCCGGTCACGCGAGGCAAGGAGTACTACCGGGCGGGGGACGCGGTGTACCGCAGCCGCGCGCTGGAGCTCGTGGTCGGTTTCGCGGCGCGGTTTCTCGACTACGGGCTGCTCCCCGCGGCGACGGGGGACCACGCCCGGTGGCATCCGTACCTGAGCCGCAGCCAGGAGGGGATCTACTACGTAGGGCGCGCGATCAAGAAGGCCTGGGTCCAGTCGGTCCCCTGGGTGCTCGTGCCCGTCCTCTACGCGGTGCGCAGCTGGCTGCCCGGACCTGCCGGGGCGAGCGCTCAGGGGGCGACCACGCAGCGCGCCGAGCTGCGGGCCATCGCGCTCGTGTGCGCGGTGGTGATGGCGAGTCTCGCCTCCTTCGGGTTACGCCGCGACGACGGACTCTGCTACAACCAGCGCTACTACCTCGACCTGCTTCCCGTCGCGGCGGTCGCGCTGGGTTGGGCCCTCGAGGGGGGGCTCGCCGCGGGCGCTCGTCCGCTCGGGCTCGGCGCGCTGCTCGGCGCGGGTCTCGCGCTGCCGGTCCTGCTCCTGCCGACCGGCGAGGGGCCGAGGTTTCTCCTCCTGGCGAAGGTCCCGCTCCTCCTCGGGGGCGTCGCGCTGCTCGGCTGGGTGCTCGCCAGCGGGCGGCGTCCGCGGGCGCTCGTTCTCGTCGGGCTCGCGCTCGGCTGGGCGGCGGCAGTGCACCTCGGTGACGACCTGCCCGCCTCGCGGCTGCACCGCGCTTGGCACCGTAAGCAGCTCGAGGCGATACGCCCGCACATCCCCGACCGCTCCGCGCTCTTCGCTTGCTGGGGGCGCAAGGATGCCCTCGGGCCCTTGCTCCTCGAGCGAGACCTGGTCATCGCGGACCTCAAGTACGACGACGGCAAGACCGCCCCCGCGCTGGCGAACGCGCTGCTCTCGCAGGGACGGCGCGTCTTTCTCCTCGGGGACGGGTGTGCGCGGGAGTGGGTGCTCGAGCTCTTGACCGGTCGGCCGATTCGGCGCGTCAAGGCCTCGGTCTTTCTGCTCGAGCTGTCGCGCTAGCCGTTACGCGAGCCGTCGCCGGTTGCCTGCACTGCGGAGCGTCCGTATAGTTGTCTGCGACTACATCCGTAACCGTGCGGACCATCGGCGCTCGTGACCTCCGAAGCGGTGGACGTCGCAGGAGGTCGGGAGGCGTACCTGCCATGAGAGTAGCTCTGGTGAATCCCCCCTGGCGCAGGCCGGGGCACTACGGGGTGCGAGCCGGCTCGCGGTGGCCTCACTTCGAGGTCAACGGCTGCCGCTACATGCCCTTTCCGTTCTACCTGGCCTACGCGGCCGCGCTCCTCGAGCAGGACGGGTTCGAGGTCTCGGTCTTCGACGGGTGTGCGACAAAGGAGGCCGACGAGGCCTTCCTCGACCGCGTGGTCGACTTCCGGCCCGACCTGCTGGTGCAGGAGAACGCCACGGCGTCGATCGCCGAGGACCTGCGCTGGGCCGAGGCCTTCAAGACGCGCACGGGGGCCTTCGCGCTGATGACCGGGCACCACGTGGGCAAGATGCGTGACGACCTCGGGCGCTACCCGGCCATCGACGCTCTCGCCGGCGGCGAGTGGGAGTACACCGTTCTCGAGGTGGCGCAGCGTCGGCGCGACGGGCGAGGGCTCGCGGGGATCGCCGGGCTGACCCACCGCGACGACGGGGGGAACCTCGTTCACGAGCCGCGCCGGCCGAACGTGGAGACCCTGGACGCGCTCCCCTTCCCGCATCGGCGGACGCTCGCCATGGACCTGTACCACGACAACCCCGGCGACCTGCCCGACCCGTGTCTGCAGCTCATCGGCTCGCGCGGCTGCCCGTATACCTGCCACTTCTGCGTCTGGCCGCAGGTGGTCTACGAGGACAACCGCTACCGCGTGCGCTCGGCGAAGAACATGGCCGACGAGATCGAGCAGATCTTCCGGCGCGAGACCTTCCCCTACCGCTCCTATTACTTCGACGACGACACATTCAACATCGGCAACACGCGCCTTTCGGACTTCGCCGACGAGCTCATCATGCGCGGGCTGGACCACATCCCGTGGGGGGCGATGTGCCGGCCCGACACGCTGGCCCCGCGGGTGCTCGAGCGGCTTCGCCGGGCAGGGCTGCACGCGGTCAAGTACGGGGTGGAGTCGGGGAACCAGGAGATCGTCGAGATCAACGGCAAGAAGCTGGACCTCGAGAAGCTGCGCGAGACGATGCGCGTGACGCGCGGGCTCGGGGTCAAGACGCACCTGACCTTCTCCTTCGGGCTGATCGGCGAGACGCGCGAGACGATGCGTCAGACGCTGGACCTGGCGCTCGAGCTGAGTCCCGACACGCTGCAGTTCTCGATCGCCACTCCCTTCCCGGGGACGCGTTTCTACGCCTACGCCGAGGAGAAGGGGCTGCTTCTGACGCAGGACTTCAGCGCGTACGACGGCATGTCCCGCTGCGTGGTGCGCACGGACCACGTCTCGGCCGAGGAGCTCGAGAGCTTTCTACAGCACGCGTACGAGACCTGGAACGAGCACGTGGCCGGTCGCGGAGGCCTCTTCAGGCGGGTGGCGCAGCAGCCGGTCGCCTCGGTGAAGGTGGCGCTCGGGGACCCGCGGCGCGTCGTACATCTGGCGCGCGGCGTCCTTTCTCGGGCCCTGGCCCGCGGAGACCGACGGGCATGAGCGAGCGTTCCCTGCGGATCCTCATGGGGATCCCCTTCGACCTCTACTACCAGCCGTTCACCATCCGTTCGATACGCTTCGCCGAGGAGCTGGCACGGCGCGGGCACGAGGTCACGGTCGTGTACGCGCCGATGCGCGAGGGGCGCCGCGGGCGCGCGGTGCGGACCTCGCTCCCGTCGAGCTTCCGGGCGATCGCCTTCCGCATGGTGCGCGAGCCGGGGCGCTGGCCCGAGCTCTCGGAGCTCGTCGCCGCCGCCGACGTGGTGCACTTCCAGAAGTGCAAGCCCCCCATGTCGTGGATCGTCATGGGGCTCGCGCGGTATCACGGCAAGCCGCTGCACCAGGACTGGGATGACGACGAGCTGGCCTTCTGGCGCCAGGCCACGCTCGAGGCCGCGACGAACCCCGACGTGCCGTGGACCCGACGCGTGCCGGGGACGGCGAGGGCCGCGGCCGTGATGACGATGAGCGGCGCGACGGAGTACGTGATCCCGCGCCTCGTGGACACGGTGGGCGGCGCCACCGCGAGCCTGCGGCGGATGAGTCTCGAGCGCGGCTGCGCGGCGGGGGACATCTTCCCGGCGCGCGTGGGGGTGGACGCCGACCAGTTCCACCCGGGGCGGCGCGACGAAGCGCTCCGGCGCGAGCTCGGCCTGGCGGGGCCCACCATCATCTACGCGGGGAGCTTCGACGTGCTCCCGGACCTGCTCTTCTTCGTGGAGGCGCTGAAGGTCACCTTCGCGCAGGTGCCGAGCGCGCGCTGTCTCGTCGTCGGAGACGGGTTTGGTCGGCGGCGCTTCGTGCGACTGCTCGAGGAGGCGGGGTTCGGCTCGCGCGCGGTCCTCACCGGGGGGCTTGTCCCCTTCGCGGAGATGCCGCGCTACGTGGCCTCGTGCGACCTCGCGGCGCTTCCTTTTCGGGACACGGCGATCAACCGGTCGAAGTCGTCGCTCACGCTCCTCGAGTGCATGGCGTCGGGGTTGGCCGTGGTCACGCACGACGTGGGGGACACCGCCTGGACCCTCGGCGGGTGCGGCGAGGTGGCTCGCCCCGACGACGCGCGCGACTTCGGGGCGCGCATGGCTCGCCTGGCGACCGACGAGGCGTACCGCCGCAGCCTCGGGGAGAAGGCGCGCGAGCGCGCCGCGGGGAACTTCTCCTGGGAGCGGTCCGTGGACTGGCTCGAGGAGGCCTATCGCCGCGCGATGGCCAAGCGGCGGGTGCCGGCATGACGGTCTTGCTGGCGAACGCCCCCACCCGCATCCCGACGGAGAACGGTCTCGAGCGCTACTTCGTGAAGGCGGGGAGCCGCTGGCCCTTCTCGCTGGAGAAACCGGTGGGCGAGCCGCCGCGGTACTGCCCCTTCCCCTTCGGGCTCGGCGTGCTCGCGGGGCTGCTCGAGCGCGCCTCCTTGCCCGTCGAGGTGCTGGATGGTGTGGCGCTCAACCTGGCCGAGAGCACCTTCCTCGAGCGCTGCGTCGCGCTCCGGCCGCGCGTGATCCTGCTCGAGGCCACGACGCCGACGGTGGTGCAGGACCTCGCGGTCTGTCGCGAGCTCAAGGCGCGCACGGGAGCTCTCATTGCGCTCGCCGGAACGCATCCGACGGTCTTCGCCCGCGAGCTGCTCCGAGAGGAGCCGGCGGTCTCGTGGGTCTTCCGCGGCGAGTACGAGCTGGCGGCGCTGCGGGCGATCCAGGCCCTCCTGGCGGGGGAGGACCCCGAGGGGGCGGTCGTGGCCGCCACGCCGGGGATCGTGGTCGGGCGCGGCGCGCGCGGCGAGGAGCGCGAGGTGCTCGAGGGCCCCGAGCCCGAGCCGATCTTGGACTTGGACGCGCTCCCCTTTCCGGCGCGGCACCTCTTCCCGACGCGGCAGGCGCCCTCGATGTGGCCCTACTGGGACGGGTTCTGCCAGCGGCGCCCGGCGGTGCAGCTGCAGAGCACGCGGGGCTGTCCGTGGCGCTGCACCTTCTGTCTCTGGATCCCCGTGATGTACCAGCAGGGCCCCTATCGCACGCGCTCGCCGGGCCGCATCGTGGACGAGATGGAGGAGGTGATCGGGCGGTACGGGGCGCGCGAGATCTACTTCGACGACGACACCTTCACCGTGCGCGAGGAGCACGTCCTCGGGCTCTGCAGCGAGCTCGAGCGGCGCGGGCTGAAGGTCCCCTGGTCGGTGATGGGGGACGCGATGGCGGTGACCGAGCGGGCCATCGACGCCATGGCGCGCGCCGGGTGCATCGGCATGAAGTTCGGCCTCGAGAGCGCCAACAAGGAGGTGCTCAAGGCGACGCGCAAGCCCGTGAAGACGGACAAGGTGCGCGACGTCGTGGGCTGGTGCGCGAGGCGCGGCATCAAGACGCACGCCACGGTGACCTTCGGCCTCGAGGCGGACACCTCCGAGAGCATGGCCGAGACGCTGGCCTACTGCTGCGGGCTGCCCGTGGATTCGATCCAGTTCTCCATCGCAACCCCCTTCCCGGGGACCGAGCTCCACGCGCGGGCCGAGCGTGCGGGCCGCATCCGCGCGACCTCGTGGATGGACTACGACGGTGCCCGCTCGACGGTGCTCACCTTCCCGGGGATGCTCGGCGAGGAGGTGGCCTCGTTCGCGCGGCGTGCCCCCTCCGCCTGGCTGAAGAGCCGCCTGCGGGAGCCCGCCTGGGTGCGGCGGCAGGCCCGGTACCTCGCCCAGACCCTGGCCGATCAGGGGCTGCCGGGGCTCGTCCGCCGGGTGAACCGGGGGCTCGCGCTCTTTCTCAGTCGGCCCACGTGAGGCCCCCTCTTCCGCGCGGCTCGTCGGTCCCAGAACCCGCACCGGACGCCCCGTACATCGCGCGGCTCCTCCGCCCGTGGCGTGAGCTCGCCGGGCGCGTGGACGCGTTCTACTCCGCCGTGGAGGCCCGCGCGCTGGGACAGCTCCGCTGCCGACCGGGCTGCGCGGCGTGTTGCCAGCAGGACCTGACGGTGGTGCCGCTCGAGGCCCTCGCCGTGCTCGAGGGTCTGGAGGGCCTCGACGCGAGCGCGCGGCGAGGGCTGGGGGAGCGCGCGGCGACGGCGGGTCCTCCGTGCGTCTTCCTCGTGGACGGACGCTGCGCGGTCTACGCCCACCGGCCGCTGGTTTGCCGCAGCCACGGTCTGCCGATCCTGGAGCGGGACGAGGACGGAGAGCGCGTCTCGTGCTGCGAGCTCAACTTCGCAGGAGAGGATCTGCCGGCGGAGACCGTCCTGGACGGCACTCGGCTCTCGACCACCCTGGGCCTCGCTGACACCCTGCTGCGACGGGACCTGGGCCTAGCGGAGGAGGGCGGGGGGCGCATCGCGCTGCGGGCGCTCGCCGCAGCCGGGTGGGAGGCCTTGCCGGAGTCCGTGCGTGGGGCTCTCGTCGGTGAGAGGTGCGCGCCTCCCCCTGACGAAGGCTGACGCGTTCCTCCCTCGGCATCACATGCAGCAGAGCTTGCCCGTCCAGTGCTTGCCCGTGCCGGTGCAGTCCCAGGAGTAGCCCGAGACGCACGTGGTGGCGTTCTTCACGCAGCAGAACTTGCCGGTCCAGAGCTCCGCCGAGTCGCTGCAGTCGAAGCTGTAGCCGTCCACGCACTTCACGGGGCCCACCAGGCAGCACTGCTTGCCGGTCCAGTGCTTGCCCGTGCCGCTGCAGTCGAAGCTGAAGCCGTCCACGCAGGTGGAGGCGTTCTTGACGCAGCAGAACTTGCCGGTCCAGTGCTCGTTCGTGCCGCTGCAGTCGAAGCTGTAGCCGTCTGCGCAGGTTACCGGGCCATCCACGCAGCACTCCTTGCCCGTCCAGCTCTCGCCGGGGCCGGTGCAATCGAAGCTGTAGCCGTCCACGCAGACCTTCGGGCCCGGCACGCCGGCGTCCGGGGAGGGGCGGCTCGCGTCGGCGGCCGGCTTGCCGCTGTCCCGGCGTCCGACTCCGGCATCGGCCTTCGTCTCGCCGGGACAGAAGGTCTCGCTCCGCGTGGCCGAGCAGGCGGCGCTCTTGTCGGCGCACTTGCCGTCGATGCACGCCGCCGCGAGAAAGCTGCGCGAGGCGGCGGAACAGCCGCAGCAGAAGGGCTGGCAGTCGGCGAAGGTCGTGCAGGTGCTGCCGGGGGACTTGCTCCCCTTCAGCTCCGACGGCGAGGTGGGGCAGCCGCCGTTCTTCTGCTCCCCCTGGCGCGAGACTGTGCTCGAGGTCCCTTTGTCGGAGGTGGAAGCCCCGCCGTCGGTCCGGGGGCCATCGCTTCTCGGCCCGTCGTTTCCGGCTCCGTCCGAGGCCGCGCCATCGACTCCGCTCTGGCTCACCGCGCCGTCGGCGGCGTTGTTCTTCTCGGAGCAAGCCCCGAGCGACCACCCGAGGAGGGCGGCGCAGCCGAGTCGTATGAGAATTCCCATCGTCGGTCCTCCGTTCTGCCGCCGGACGGCCTGTCGTGCATAGCAAGGTGTGCGAGGCGTGAAAAGGCGGGGATGCAGTCTCCAGGTCGGACGCGCGATCCTTGGGGGGAGGATGTGACGTGACGCACAGCCGAGCGACGGAGACCTCGTCTCCTCAGCGCTCTAGGGGAAGCGGTGGAGCGCCTCCTCGGCGACGGCGAGTCCCGGGATGCGTCCGCCGAGTGTCGCGAAGCGCATCCAGCCCAGCACGGGCTCGGGGGGAGGGGCGCTGCCGTCGAACACCGCGCGCACGCCGCGCGAGAGGAGGGCCGCGATGTGGGCGGCGAAGTAGGCCCCCGCTTCGGGGCTCGCGCAGTCGGGGCGCCCCGTGTAGCCGTAGAAAGGGCGCACGGAGGTCCAGCCGCGCCCGAAGGCAGCCAGCTCGAGTTCGCGGGCGAGTCGCGCCCGCCCGAGGCGGGAGGCGAGCCGCGACGCGCGCGTCAGGAGCGGGTCGGGCGTCACGGCCGGGCAGGGGGGGAGCGTTCGATGGACCGGGGAGACGGACTCGGGGGCGTAGTGCAAAGCGAGCGAAGTTTCAAAAAAGCCTGCGTGGAGGTCCGTGCGCAGCTCGGCGAGCACGAGCTGCCGCAACGCGGGGTCGGACAGGTGTGCGACCGCCAGCGCGTGCTGCTCGGGGCTCTCGAGCGCGAGCAGCTCCTGGAAGAGGAAGTTGAGCGGCGCCACGGCGGCGATGCCCTGCCGGCCGAGCCAGCGCACGCCGTGCTGCAGCGCCACGCTCTGCAGCGGCGCGCCGTGGAAGGTCATCAGCACCACGCGCTGCGCACCGAGCCGCGCCAGTCCCTCGCAGGCGCTCTGCACCAGCTCGCGGAGGCGCGCGTACGAGGTCTGGCGCGAGCCCTGCCCGGGCAAGGCTTCGAATCCCGCCTCCAGGTCGGCCCCGAGCAGGAGCGGCCAGTCCTCCCCGGAGGGAGTCAGGGCGGCGTGAAGCTCCCGCACGATGCCCCGCGAGACGAGTCGGTCGTTGTGCAGCGAGAGGTGCGGCCCGTGATACTCGACCGGGTTCACCGTGAGGTAGACCGGCACGCCGCGGGCGCAGAGGGCGCGCGCCTCGCGCTGAGGCAGATCGAAGGGGTCGAGCATGGGCAGCACCTCAGCGATGCAGGGCAAGGTGAAGGGGCGTTCTAGAAAGGGGCGTCTTGTGCACGAAGTGGTAGCGGGCGACGTGGTAGCTCGCGTCGAAGCCGAAGAAGCTCCGGTGCATCGCCTCGAGCTCCGCCGCCCGGTACGCGGCGAGGGGGCGTTCGCGTTCATCCTCCGCGCGTCGCCGGGTCTTGTCGGCGAGAAAGGCCGCGGCGGCAGGTTCCCGGGTCAGCTCGACGACCCGCGCGTGGACCGCGGCGCGGAAGGCCTCCCCGATTCCTTCGAACCGCTGGTCGATGAGGCCCAGGCGTTCGGCCTCGACAGTTCCCATGGGGAGGCGGCCCTGGGTCAGCGCCTCGGCGTGCTCGCGGCCCACCTTGCGCGGGAGCGTGTAGGTCCAGTACTCGGAGCCGTAGAGGTTCCCCATCGACTTGTAGTGCGGATTCAAGACCACTCCCTCGCGGGCGAAGAGCCAGTCGCAGGCGAGGGCGAGAAAGAAGCCGCCGGCGGCGGCGTTCCCGTGGAGCGCGGCCACGGTGATGCGGTCGGTGGCCGAGAGCAGGGTCAGCACCACGTCGTCGATGGCCTGGATATTGACCCACGAGGTCTCCGCGGGGCTCGGTGAGGCCTCGATCAGGTTCAGGTCGAGCCCGTTGCAGAAGAAGTCGTGTCCGCCGTGGAGCACGAGGGCCCTCGTGGGGCGGCTCAGGGCGTGTCGGAGCGCCGCGAGGAGGTGACGACAGCGCGCCGGGCCGAGCGCGCCGTTGTAGAGCTCGAAGGTCAGGTGGCCGACGCCGTCCCGCTCCCGGTACGAGAAGGGCTGGAAGGTGGGGGTCGACTGGGCCTCGAGCGGCACGTCGAGCTCGGGGAGGTTTCCGACGCGAGACCCGAGGACCATCGCCGCCGGCAGCTTGAAGGTCGCCTCGTCGTTCCGCACCGCCTGGAGCTGGCCGAGCCAGACGGCACCGTCGCGGGTAGCGCGACAGAGAGCCCCGTCGCGTTGCGCGAGCCAGGTGCCCGGGGTGCCGCGCAGCGCCCCCTCCGGCCAGGCGTCGAAGCAGCGGATGCGGAGCCCGTCCAGGTCGTCCTCCACGCCGGGGGCGCCGTCCGCGCTGTGGAGCTTGCGCAAGACGGTCTCGGTGGGATCGGTACTCCATTCGATGGGGCGGTCGGTGGCGCGCATCCTCCGGCGGGCACGGCCCGTCCGCTCGCCCGAGAGCTCGGCGAGGGGCGAGGGTCGCTCGCCGCGCCCGAGCCGGGCCAGCGCCTCGCGCAGCGACCGCACCGCGGCCTCGGTCACCTCGAAGCGATAGAGGCTCCCCTTGCGCGCCGCACGCATAAGGAAGGTGGCGCTGGCCCAGACCTCCCCGCCGTCCAGCTCGGCGTTGGCCTGGAGCGCCGTGACCCCCCAGCGCTCTTCGCCCTCGAGCACGGCCCAGTCCAGCGCCGAGGGGCCACGGTCCCCCGGGATCCCCGGGTGGAGGACGATGCACGGCAGCACGCGCCAGATCTCGTCAGGGATGCGCCGCCGGAGATACGGCGCGACGAGCACGTCGGGGCGGAAGAGCGCTACGGCCTCGGCAGTCACCTGGTCGTTGACGTCGAGCTCGACCGAGACCTCGTGTCCGTCGTGGCGGAGCTCCACGTGCACGCGCTGGGTGAGGCTGTTGAAGCTGTGGGCGAGGAGCAGGATGTGCACGGTCGGTCGATCCCTCAACAGATGCGCGGGAGCTGGTCCCCGGCGAGCCAGTCCAGGACGCGCCGACCGCCGAAGGCCGTTCGGAGCTCCACGAAGCCGTGGGGATCGGGGACCACCTCGCCGATCGCGGCCGCGCGGCGCCCGAGCGGGTGCGCGCGTAGAGAGGCGAGTGCGGCGTCGGCCTCCTCGGGTGGGCAGACAGCCACGAGCTTCCCCTCGTTGGCCAGGTAGAGCGGGTCGAAGCCGAGGAGCTCGCAGATGGCGCGTACCTCCTCGGTGACCGGGATCGCCGTCTCGTCGAGCACCATCCCCACGCGCGACTGGTGCGCCAGCTCGTTGAGCGTGGCGCCGAGGCCGCCGCGCGTGGGGTCGCGCAGGCAGCGCAGGTGGGGCGCCGCCGCGAGGAGCGCGGCGACGAGCTCGTGAAGCGCCGCGCAGTCGGAGACCACCCGCGCCTCCAGGTCGAGCTGCATCCGCCCGGCGAGGATGGCCGTGGCGTGCTCGCCGAGGGAGCCGCTCAGGAGGAGCCTGTCGCCAGGGCGCGCGCGGTCGGCGCCGAGCTCCACCCCGTCGGCCAGCACGCCGACCCCCGTGGTGCTGATGAAGAGCCGGTCGGCCTTCCCCGGCTCCACGACCTTGGTGTCCCCGGCCACGATGGTGACCCCCGCCGCTCCGGCCGCGGTGGCCATCGAGCTCGCGATGCGCGCGAGGTCGGCGAGAGGGAGCCCCGCCTCGAGCACGAAGCCGGCCGTCAGGTAGAGGGGGCGAGCCCCCGTCATGGCCACGTCGTTGATCGTCCCGTTCACGGCCAGCGAGCCGATGTCTCCACCGGGGAAGAAGAGCGGCGAGACGACGTGCATGTCCGTCGAGACGACGAGGCGGCCGGGGATGGGCGGGAGGACCGCGCCGTCGTTACGCGCGTGGAGGGTCGGGTTGCCGAACGCGGCCAGGAAGAGCTCCTCGACCAGCCGGTGCGTGGCGCGACCCCCCGAGCCGTGGACCAGCTCGACGCAGGGCTCGTCGTGGGCGCCCGAGGCCGCGGTCGTCATCGGCCGACCTCCGTGCTGGCCGGGGGAGGAGACGCGCGTCGCGAACGGCGTCCGAAGGTGTAGTGCGCCGCGCAGGCCCCCTCGGAGGAGACCATGCACGAGCCGATGGGGCTCTCCGGGGTGCAGAGCGTGCCGAAGAGCGGACACTCCTCGGGGGCGAGCGCGCCACGCAGCACCGCCCCGCACTGGCAGGCGGGATTCTCCCGTCCGGCCGGCAGGGTGAGCGGAAAGCGCTGCTCGGCGTCGAGGTCGGAGAAGGCCTCGCGGATGCGGAGCGCGCTGTAGGGGATGGTGCCGAGGCCGCGCCACTCGAAGGTGCGTCGGAGCTCGAAGACCCGCGAGACCACGGCCTGGGCCCTCGCGTTCCCCTCGCGGGTGACCGCGCGGCGGTACTGGTTCTCGACCCGCGCCTGGCCGGCGTTCACCTGGCGCACGAGCATCAGGATGGCCTGCAGCAGGTCGAGCGGTTCGAAGCCGGCGATGACCACGGGCTTGCGGTACTCCTCGGCGAAGTGCTCGTAGGGCCGGCTGCCGATCACCACGCTGACGTGCGCGGGGCCGACGAAGCCGTCGATCGGTACTGCGGCGAGGCGCCGCACCTGGGTGGACTCGAGGATGCTCGTCATCGCCGAGGGGGTGAGCAGGTGATTGCAGTGGACCGAGAAGTTCGTCAGGCCGAGCTCCCGCGCCTGCTCGAGGAGGAGCGCGGTGGCCGGTGCGGTCGTTTCGAAGCCGATGGCGAAGAAGACGACCTGACGGGTCGGTTCGCGGCGTGCGAGCTCGAGCGCTTCGGCCGGGGAGTAGACGGAGCGGACGTCCGCGCCCGCGGCCCGGGCGTGGAGCAGGCTCGTGCGGTGCGAGCCGGGGACGCGCAGGAGGTCGCCGAAGGTGCAGAGCGCCACGCTCTCGTGCTGCGCCAGGGCGATGGCCAGGTCCACGCGCGCGCTGGGAAGCACGCAAACGGGGCACCCCGGCCCGTGGATCATGCGCACCTCGGGAGGGAGGAGCTCCTGCAGGCCGTAGCGCCAGAGCGCGTGCGTGTGGCCGCCACAGAACTCCATCAGGCGGTAGGTGGCGCCGGGGTGGACGTCGCGCCTGAGGGCGGCGAGAAGCGCGCGAGCCGACGGCGCGTGCCGGAAGTCGTCCACGAACTTCACGGGGAGCGCTCGTCGGCGGCCTCGGCGGCGGCGGCGAGCCCGGCGAAGAGCGCCAGGGTTCGCTCGGCCTCCTCGGGGTCGAGTCGCCCGATAGCGAAGCCCGCGTGGACGATCACGTAGTCACCGACCCGCACCTCGTCGAGCAGCGCGACGTGGACCGTCTGGCGCACGCCGCCCAGCTCGGCTTCGGCGCGTCCCGCGTCGTCGAGGGAGACGACGCGGAGGGGTACGGCGAGGCACATGAACAGGTGATAGCACCTCTCCGTCGAGGTGCTCAAGGGAGGGGCCGAACTCCGAAGGCTACCTGACGGCGTCCACGGCGCCCCCCGCCGGGGGTGGCCCGAGGAGCTGCTGCTCGGTCATGGCGTTGAACTCGGCCACGGTGTTCACCGGTACGCCGACGGGGCCGACCCAGTCGTTGCCCGCGTGGATCAGCTTGGGCAAGAGGTTCGCGGGGGTGTTGGAGCGACTGACGCCGAGACGGTGCCAGAGGCTCTGGCCGGGACCGACCTCGGCCGAGACGAGCCACCACATGCAGCCCGCGTGCTGTCGCTCGCCGGGGCGCCGCGCCACGTAGTTGTTCCAGTTCAGCCCGTCGGTGGCCCAGAAGTTCAGCAGGTGATCGAGCTCCGCCCGGGGAAGTCCGAGCGCGAGGTACCTCCCCGCGTAGTTGGTGCCGAGCTGAGGGTTCGCGTTCGGGTCGCGGTAGGCCCCCGACGAATAGCGATAGTAGCCGACGGCGCCGATGCTGATGGTGGCGTGGACCGGGTCCTGCTGGATGGAGCGATAGGTCAGCGCCCCGTTCGCCACGCCGAAGATCTCGGCGAAGCTCTGCGCCGTGTTGGCCAGCACGGGGACGATGAGCCGCTCTACGCTGCGGCCACCGGCGTCGAGGTTCGCCACCCGCATCGGGAGGTTGTTCACCTGGCAGTACTGCGCGGCGAGCTGACGCAGGCGCGCGGGGGCGCGGGCGGAGGCGGGTCGTGCCGGGCAGAGGGCGAACGCTGCGACGACGAACAGACTGAGGCGTCCGGGTGCGAGGCGGGTCATGACACTCCTCGAGGTGACCGGCAGTGGGCCGAGTAGCTAGCGAATGGCGTCCGCGGCGCCGCCTCCCGGGGGAGGGCCGAGGAGCTGCTGGTCGGTCATGGCGTTGAACTGATCGAGGCTGTTGACCGGCACGCCGACGGGGCCGACCCATTCGTTGCCGGCATGGATCAGCTTCGGGAGGAGGTTCGCCGGCGTGGCGGAGCGGCTGACGCCGAGGCGGTGCCACAGGCTCTGGCCGGGCCCGCTTTCGGCGGAGACGAGCCACCACATGCAGCCGGCGCGCTGCTGGGCGCCGGGGTGCCGCTGGAGGTACGTGTTCCAGCCGACGCCGTCGGTGGCCCAGAAGTTCAGCGCGTGGTTGATCTCTTGCGGGTTGAGACCGAAGGCGCAGTAGAGACCGCCGTAGGCCGGGGTCATCACGGGGTTCTGCTGCCGGTAGCGCTGGGCGAAGTACCCCTGGTTGCCGCTGCCGTACGCCATGTACTCGTTCGTCCCGAGTGAAAGCTGGACGTGGATGTTGTCGTTGCTCGGGCAGCGGTAGACCATCGCGCCGTTGGCGGTGCCAAAGGTCTGCTCGAAGCTCTGGGAGGTGTTCGCGAGCACCGGCACCACCAGACGCTCGACGTTGCGCCCGGGCAGGTTCAGGTTCACCGCCCGCATCGGCAGGTTGTTCGCGCGGCAGTACTGCTCGGTGAGTTGCCGGAGCCGCGCCCGCGTCTGGGCGCGAGCGGAGCTCCCGAGGAGGGCGACGAGCGCGAGGAGGGCGAGAGAGAGTGCAGTGCGAGATGCGGCGCGGCGAGCTGGTGCCATCGTGGGATACCTCTCCTTCGAGAGAGGCAGACAGCAACCGCCGTGCCACGGCTCGCCACTGGAATGACGCAGGTATTCCGCGCGCGGGATCGCGGGGCTCACGCGTTTCCGGACGGCGTCGCTGGAACTCGGAGGCGGTGCGGACGAGGGAAGCGGACGCGCCCGCCGCTACGTCGTCGGTTCGCGGAGCGTGATGCGGTGGGAGATCTTGGCAGTGGACTCCAGCATCCGCGAGACGGAGCAGTACTTCTCGAGGGAGAGCTTCACGGCGCGTTCGAGCTTGTGCAGGTCTATGGCCCCCGACGCGACGTAGTGCAGGTCGATCTGCGTGAGGACGGCGGGGATCGCGTCGGCACGCTGCGCCTCGACGTGAACCTCCAGGTCTTCGATCGGCTGGTGCTGCTGGCCCAGGATGTGGAGCACGTCGAGGGCCGAGCAGCCGGCCATCCCCATCAGCACGAGCTCCATCGGGCGAACGCCCTCGCCCTGGCCGCCGGCGTTCGGCGGACCGTCCAGCAGGGCCTTCTGACCGCTCTCGCTGAGGCCTTCGAACTGCGCTCCCCGCGTACGACGAATCGAGATCTTCATGGCGCTCCTTTCGGTGCGTACAGGTTGGACGAGAGGTAGCGGTCTCCCCGGTCGCAGATCACCACGACGACAAGTCCCGCGTCCAGCTCGGAGCAGACACGGAGAGCGGCCGCCACCGCGCCGCCGCTGCTCGCCCCGGCGAGGACCCCGCAGGTTCGCGCCAGCGTGCGCGCGGTCTCGTTGGCCTCTTCGGCGCTGACCTCCAGCACGCGGTCCACGCGGGAGGGTTCGTAGATCCGCGGGAGGTAGGCCGCGGGCCAGCGTCGAATGCCGGGGATCTGCGAGCCCTCCTTGGGGTGTACGCCCACGATCTGGATCGTCTGGCGCTGTTCCTTGAGGAAGCGCGAGGTGCCCACGATCGTGCCCGTGGTGCCCATCGCCGAGACGAAGTGGGTGATCGCCCCGCCGGTGTCGCGCCAGATCTCGGGCCCCGTGCTCTCGTAGTGCGCGAGGGGGTTATCGGGGTTCGAGAACTGGTCCAGCATCAGGTAGCCGCCCTCCGCGCAGCGGGCGCGCGCGACGTCGATGGCGCCCTCCATGCGCAGCGCCGCCGGCGTGAGGACCACCTCGGCCCCGTAGGCGCGCATGGTTTGCACGCGCTCGGCCGTGGCGTCCTCGGGCATCACCAGCACGAGCGGGATCCGCTGCGTGGCGGCGATCATGGCCAGCGCGATGCCGGTGTTCCCGCTCGTGGGCTCGATGAGGCGCATGCCGGGACGCAGCTCGCCCCGGGCGATCGCGTTCCGGATCATCCACCAGGCGGCGCGATCCTTGACGCTGCCGCCCGGGTTGGTCCCCTCGAGCTTGCCGAGGAGGCGCACCTCCGGTCGCCCGACGAGCGCGTCCAGCGCCACGAGCGGCGTTTCGCCCACGAGGGCGGTGAGGTTCCACGAGGCGTCAGCCGTGTACATGGTCTCCGATGCGGCGCACGCGCGCGAGGTCGGGCTCGGACAGGGGGCCCGCGTCCAGCGCCCGCACGGCCTCGGTGAGCTGCTCGCCGTCGGCGGGACCGATCATGCAGAGGTCCACCGCCGGGTGGGAGAGCACGAAGCGGTAGCACTCGCTGGCCGAGAGCGGGCGCTCCCCCGACGGCATGCGCCGCTCCTGCAGGAGCTGGCCCCAGCGCGTGGCGGTGTAGGTCGTGATCCCTGGACGACCCTCCGCGGGCAGGTGAGGAAAGACCTCGACCTCTGCCCCGCGATGCGCGGCGTTGTAGCGGATCATGAAGATGTCGATCGGCGAGCTGGGGCGGGCGAGCAGCTCGCGGAAGTTCTCCCGTCGATGCCCCGAGAGCGCGAGGAAGCGGACCTTGCCCTGCGCCTTGAGGGAGAGCGCCGCGTCGAGCACGCGCTCCCGCGGGTAGTGGTTGAACCAGCCCAGGATCAGGACGTCCGCGTAGTCGATCCCGAGGGCTCGCAGCCCGCGCTCGTGAAACCGCGACAAGACGAGCCCCGTGTGGTCGTAGGTCTGAAGGGCGATGACCAGCTCCTGACGGTGGGTCCGGGCCAGCCGCTGGAGCGCGCGCTTCATCCCGCCCCGACGGGGCGACGACCAGTAGAAGTAGTTCAGGCCGTGCTCGTGGAAGGCCCGTTCCACGGCGTCGTCGGGAACGCCGTAGCCGGAGGCGAGGCCTAGCCGGCTCACCCGGAGGCCGGTTCGCCCGAGGATCGTCCGGTCGCGGAAGGTCGTCACGTTTCGACCGTAGGCCCACGGGCATCCCGCTGGCAAGGGGGAGGGCGTCGCTGGACAGGTGGCGGTGAATGTTTGCTCTCGGATGACCCACTAAGGGTCCGGTGCGGAGGGGACATGCCTGTGCGAAGTCGCGTGTGCTGGTTGGGATTCATCGCGGGGCTCGCCGCGTCGAACTCGGGCTGTTCCGGGGCGCCGAGCGGCTCTGACGACGCGAACGCCGGCCCGCGAGACGCCGCCGTGGGGGACGCGGTGACGGGGGATGCTTCCTCGGGCGACGCGGTCGGCGCCCACGATCTGTCTCGGGCGCGGGACGCCGCGGAGCGCGACCGGGGAGGCCGCGACGCGTTCCGGCCACAAGACCTTCGGCCGGACCAGCGGCGGCCGGACGCGCGCGCGAGAGACGGAGCCGCGACGCGAGACAGCGCTTCCGTCGGAAGTTGCGGGCCCGGCCTCACGTGTCAGCCGGGGCAGCCGTGCGGCACCTACGACGGTCAGCAGGCCATGGCGTGCGAATGCGGCGCCAGCGGCACCTACGCCTGCGGGACGCCGCTAACACCGCTCACCATGCCCTGTCCGACGGCCCCCACACCGCCGCAGCCCTGCGCCCCTCTGAGCGTGCTCTGCGTCAGCACGGGCCTCGGCGGGTGTTCGATGACGGCCTGCGCGGCCAATGGCCTCGGCGCCTGGCACGGTGGCTGTCAGCTCACGCCACGGTGCCCCGCGGCGGCGGTCTGCGGCACGGGCTGCAACGTGCCCGGCGCGAGCCTCGTCTGTAGCTGTATCAAGAGCGTGCTCAACCCGTCGGTGAAGACGCCCTGTTCGTGCATGGCCGTGGGGCCTACCTCGGCGTGGATCTGCACCTGACCGACGGAGGCGCGAGGTCCGGTGCGCCAGGCTGATTCACGGTGGGAGTTTCGCTGCGTGGGACGAGTTCCAGCGCGATGGCCGCGCTTCGTCCGAGGAGTCGGTTGAATCGTCGCACGGTTCCGTAGACGCCGCCCACGACGAGATCGTGGATCGCGTGGACTGTGCGCGAGGGAGCGGCGATGGGGGGCAGGGTCTCGGTGACCCGGAACGAGCGAGCTGCCGTCTCGCGGTGCACCCGTTCGAGGGCGGCACAGCCGTGTTCGACGCCGTCCTCGACGAGCCGTTGCAGTCCCCGCAGGCGCTGGAGGGTTTCCTCGGTCACGAATCGGGCCCCTCCGCGCACCACGCGCGGAGCCGGTCGTAGACCCGGAGGTCGTGCGCGAGCTGGAGGTGCGTCGCCTCCGGGATCACATGGACGCGATCGGCGGGCAGGGGGCTCGCCGCCCGGAGGCTTCCGTCCGTCGCGCTGGAGAGTGCGACCACCGCGTCGCCGAACAGCAAGGACAGCCGCGGGTCTCGCGCGACCGATCCCGCCACGAGGTGGTGCGCGATACCCGGAAGCAGCGGCACGGGATGTTGCGGGTCGCGCAGGGTGATTCCGTCCCGGCGGCGGGCACGGTCCTCGTGTCGCAGATCGGCGTCGCCGAGGTCCTTGATCCCCTCGCTGCGCAGGTCGCCGAGCTCGGCGACGAGGCGCGCGTAGGGGTCCGGTATCACGCGAAGCAGGCCGGCAGCGGCCCGCCCCAGGCGTTCGAGCGCCGCGCCGCGGTGGGGCGTGCCGACATAGAAGGCCCGACGCACCCGTTTCAGCCAGGGCGAGCCGGCCAGGGAGGCCTCGTGGCAGGCGCTGCGCACGACCAGGCCACCGAGGCTGAACCCGACGAACACCAGCTCTTCGAGCGGGCCGGGGTAGACGTCGGGGAGCGCCTCGAGCAGCCGCGCCAGCGCCACGCCGTTGTCGGGGATCGGCAGGCCGGAGTTGAAACGCAGGTAGAGCGGCGTCCAGCCGAAGTCCCTCTCGAGCAGGGACCCGTAGTCGCTCCCGTCCGGGAGGCGCCACACATCCTCGGTGCACATCAGCCCATGAACCAGCAGGACCGCGCGTCGCGAGGCCTGCGGGTAGGCGCGGGCCAGGGCGGCTGCGGCAGCGGGGACCGGTCGCCCCTGATGCACGAGAGTCATCTCCGTGGCGAGCCCATTGCGCGTGCGGGCCAGGTAGTCGCCCACCGCGCCGTTCAGCACACCTAGCGCGAGCTCCAGCCGGGAAGTCATGCCTCGCAGTCTGGCACGACGTGGCGGCGGGGGGCCAGGCGGCGCTCGCATCGAGGAGGCCTGCGAGACGGAGCAGCCACTGACCGGTCTTCGAAGAGGTCGCTCGCCGACGCGCGGCCATCGACCGTTGGAATTTCGACGGCTTCGGTCTTCGGCGCGCGCGGCCCGCTCCTTGCTCCGCGCGGGCGCATGCCGAGACGGCGTCTTGCGATCTGCCCATTCGTCCTTCTGACCCTGGCCCTTGCATCCTGCGGAAAGGTTCCCGACGAGAACCGGCGCGGAGCCGCGGCTTGCTCGCCGCAGGGCGGTTGCGCTGGCCCGAACGAGCTCGCTCCGCTCTTCGCCCGGCCGCTCGTCGTCTACAACCTCGCGGAGGCCGCGCAGGGCGATCCCGCTTCCTACTACGACGCGCAGGTCTTCGTGGCCGCGCTGCAAGGCTTGCTCAATCGCTCCACCCCCCGGCTCTATGTCCTCGTGCCCAAGGATCCGCGACACGAGAACTTCTGGTACGACGATGGTTACTCTTCCTACGACGAGTACTGGTTGCGCCGTCTCTCGGAGAAGTCGCTCGTGCGCGAGGTCGTGCGAGTCAAGAGCCTGGAGGTGCTGCTGGGCTGGGCGCGTCAGCTCACGACCGAGGTCAAGGGCCTGGCCGTCTGGCACGAGGCGACTCCGGCCACTCTGAACGCGGCGTTCACCGCGGCCGGTGTGGAGAGCCTGATCCCGGTGCGGTACTCCGAGGCGCCCGACAGCCTGTATCAGCGGGCGCTCCGTGCCAAGGTGCCCGTCCGTCGAGATTTCCGCTCTCTGACGACCAAGGGACAGGTCTACCGCTGGCTCATCGACACGTACCTCAAGCCGGGGCGCGTGGACTCGACCGTCTTCGGCTACACGCTCGACGGATACTTCCTCAAGGACCCCGAGCGTCAGGCGCGGAACGCTCCCACGCGCTTCGGCCAGCCCGAGTCGTTTCACGTCTACAACAACCAGATCCTGAGTCGCGACGATCTGGTGGCGCGGCGCGCGTTGATGTTCGACCTCCTGCCCGTCGAGGACGGGGCGCCGAACGACGATCCGTCCCAGCCCCCCGGGCAGGACCTGGCGCTGCTCCGTGAGATCCTGTCGTACGGGCAGGCGCGCCTCCCCAAGGGCCGCATCGGCACCGTGGTGGGGTTTCCGAACTGGGCCTTCAAGTACGCGCGGCCGTACGGGGCCCGCGAGGCCTGGGACCTCGAGTGGTCCTTCGCGCGCGAGATCTCGCGCTTCTACTTCGCGAAGGACGCCGACGCGATCCATCCCGCGGGCATGTCGAACGCGTCCGTCTTCCGGCACTTTCCGCTCCGGCGCAAGGCACCGAATCGCCCGCCGCTCGCCCGCCCTCCCTACGACCCGCAGAAGGTGTACGTGCATCTCCACCTCGGGGACTACGATTCCGCCGCGTGGATCTGGTTTCACGGTCGCCATCTCTGGGACGACCCCGCGCGGGGCCGGATACCTCTGTCGTGGGGTTTCAATCCGAACCTCGCCGAGCGCGTGCCCCCCCTGTTCGCGCACTTCTTCGACACGGCGACGCCGAACGACTACTTCGTGGGCGCGGACACGGGGGCGGGATACCTGAACCCGGGGTTTCTCGACGACGCGGGCCTCGAGCGGTGGGTGGAGCAGTGCACGACCTACTACGAGCGACTCGGCTACGAGCACACGGGCTGGGCGCTCAACGGATGGGCGGGAAGCCTCTCCGCGAAGGTGCGAGACGCGTTCGCGCGGTGCTCGCCGGGGGGCGTGGTGGCCCACGACGGCTTCGACGACGGAAGAACGCTCACGCAGGCGCGGGGTGTGCCTTTCGTCGCCGAGCTTCGAGACAGTGGCTCGGGTCAGGCGATGGCCTACGGCCTCCGCGACGAGACCTCGGCGGAGGTGCTGGCCGAGCGCCTGCTGGCACAGCGGCCGTCGCACGGACTCATCGCCCTGCGCACCGTGCTCGTGGAGCCCACGCGGCTCGTGGCCCTGGCGAAGGCCCTCGCGGCACGTGGGGCGGAGGTCGTGGACCCCTACACCTTCTTCGACGCGGCCAGGCGGCGCCTCCGCGCCGCGCCGCCCTGAGGTTCGCGCCGACCCCTCAGACGGTCCGCAGCTTTCGCCACAGGGTGTTTCGCGCGATGTCGAGGACCCGCGCCGCCTGCGATGGGGAGCCCCCGCACCCGTCGAGGACGCGGAGGATGTGTTCGCGCTCCACCTCGGCCAGCGTCTTCAGCGGCTCCCCTTCCGGCGGCGATTTCGCGCGTGGCGCCTTCGGGGCCGGGTCGAGGAGCTCGCCGGGCAGGTCCTCCTCCCCCACGGTGGGGCCGGTCGCCAGCGCCGCCCCGTGCTTCACCACGTTCTCGAGCTCCCGGACGTTGCCCGGCCACCCGTAGCGCCGCAGCCGTCTCTCGGCCGCCGAGGAGAAGCCCTGGCTCGCCGTCCGCTCCTCGGCGAGGAAGTGACGTGCCAGGGGCAGGATGTCCTCCGCCCGCTCGCGCAGCGTCGGCACCTCGAGGGTCAGCACCTTCAGGCGGTAGTAGAGGTCCTCGCGAAAAAGGCCCTCGCGCACCCGGCGGGGGAGGTCGCGATGCGTCGCGCAGACCACGCGCACGTCCACCTCAAAGGCCACGTTCTCCCCGACGCGCCGGAGCTCGCCGTGTTGCAGGGCGCGCAGGAGCTTGGCTTGCAGCGGCGGCGGCATCTCGCCGATCTCGTCGAGGAAGAGCGTGCCTCGGTGGGCCGCTTCGAAGAGGCCGGGGCGCGCGGAGGCGGCGCCCGTGAAGGCCCCCTTCGCGTGGCCGAAGAGCTCGGACTCGAGGAGCTCGGCGGGGAGGGCCGTGACGTTCACCGCCACGAACGGCTCCTTGGCTCGGGGCGAGTTGGCGTGGAGGATCCGCGCGACCACCTCCTTGCCCGTGCCCGTCTCGCCCAGCACGGCCACCGGCGCGTCGCTGGCGGCGAATCGCGCGGCGCGCTTGAGCAGCCCCTGCATCGCGGCGCTCTTCGCGACGACGTGGGTCGCCCCCTTCAGCCGGGGGGCGACCGGCACCAGCCCGCAGAGGTTGCAGAACTCTCCCGCTCTGTGTTCCATGGGTTACATTATGGAACGTATCACGGAACGCGTCCAGCTGGGGCGAGGTCCCGCCCCGGGAAAGGCCGGCGATCATGGCCCTCCGAGGGCACCGCCGGGAGGTGGCCCGATCCCTGCTAAGTGCACGTGGCAAGGAGAACTGCATGCTCAATCCAGAACGGACCATCGCCGACACCGTGCTCGATCACTCCGAGTGCGCTCAGGTCTTTCAACGCCACCGCATCGACTTCTGCTGCCGCGGACATCTGAGCATCGAGACCGCCGCGCGCGAGAAGGGCCTCGCGCTGGACGCGCTCCTGGCGGAGCTCTCCCAGGCCATCGCGTCGCGACGCGGGGAGCCGCCCGCCGACCTGCGCGACCTGCCGACGCCGCACCTGCTCGAGCACATCGTCGGCGAGCACCACGAGTACCTCCGCAAGGCGCTCCCCTTCGTGCTGGCCCTCGCGACCAAGGTGGGCCGCGTGCACGGCGAGCACAACCCGAAGCTCCGCGATCTGGCTGTCGTCGTCGAGGAGCTCAACGAGGCGCTCCTGCCGCACCTGGACGCCGAGGAGCTGCGGCTCTTCCCGGCGCTGACGGCGTCGGAGCCGGATCGGGTGGCGCTGTCCGAGGAGTTCGACTCCATGACGGAAGAGCACCTCGCCGTGGCCAAGCTCCTCGAGCGCACGCGTGCCGCCACCGACGACTTCAGCGTGCCGGCTTGGGCCTGCAACAGCTATCGGACGCTCTTCTCCGAGCTCGAGCAGCTCGAGGGGGACGTCTTCACCCACGTGCACCTCGAGAACCACGTCCTGAAACCACGGTTCACCTCGGCAGCGTGATGGAGGCGAAGAAATCCATGGATCCGAAGCTCGCGACGATGAAGAGGGCTGCGGCAGGAAGGAAGCTCCTCGTGGCCGCGTCGGTTCTGGCCGGACTGGGCGCACCGGGCCTTGCGGAAGCGCACTGCGACACGACAAAGGGGCCGGTGGTGACGGCGGCCCGGACGGCCCTCGAGCGCCGCGATCCGCGCCTGGTCCTGCACTGGGTCCGCGCCGAGGACGAGCCCGCGGTCCGGCGCGCGTTCCAGGAGGCGCTGACCGTTCGCGCGCTCGGACCCGCGGCGAAGGCGCTCGCCGACCGCCACTTCTTCGAGACGGTCGTGCGTCTCCACCGTGCGGGGGAGGGCGCCCCGTACACCGGTCTGAAGGACACCGACCCCGAGCCGATCATCGCGGCGACCGACCGGGCATTGGCCGAGGGGTCGCGGGCGAAGCTGGAGGAGACGCTGGTGCGGGCCGTGAAGGAGGGACTCGCCAGACGATTCGCGTCTGCGAGCAAGGCCAGGCGCTTTCGGCAGGGCGACGTCGCCGCGGGACGCGCCTACGTGGCCGCGTACGTCCCGCTCGCGCACTGGGTCGAAGGGATCCTGGCGGCAGCGGAGGGGCACGGCGGCTCCCGGGAGAAGGTCGCGCACCCTCCGTCGCACGGCCACGACCAACGGGCCGGCGAGCACGCACACTGACGGCCCGGGCGCGACGAGGCTGTTGCGCGGGACCGGGCGGCGGGGAGTCGAGCGATGGTCAAGACGAGACGATGGAACGACCCTACCGAAGCCGACGACGGCCTTCGGTTACTCGTGACGCGCTATCGCCCGCGCGGCGTGAGAAAGGGTGACGAGACGTGGGACGAGTGGACGAAGGAGCTCGGTCCGAGCCGAGAGCTCCATCGGGAGTACGCCAAGGAGGGGGCTCTCGACTGGTCGGCGTTCCGCCAGCGGTACCTCGTCGAGATGAAGCAGGCGGTGCCGCGCACCCTCATCCAGAACCTAGCCGCGCGCCACCAGACGGGCGAGGTCGTGACGCTGCTCTGCTTCTGCGCCGACGAGAAACATTGTCACCGGAGCCTGCTCAAGCGGCTGGTCGAGGACGCTGACTCCTCGCGCAGGGGCTGAAGGCGCCCGTCAAGACGAGCGGTTCCTGCCGGGCCCGGGCCCCTACAGCTCGTGGGCGCCGAGGTCGGGTGAGGTGCCTCGTGCCTTGCGGAAGAAGTCTTCCTGGACCTCGCTCAGGACCTTGCCCTTGTTGATGCCCGGCGAGCTCGACTGGACCTTGAAGTAGTCCGGGAGAAGCTGCCCCGCCGTGGTGGGGCCGGTGCGGGCGAGCTTCGGATCTCCGACGACGTCGCCCGCGCGCGCGGCGCCGGAGGGCGGAGCCTTCGACCAGAGGTTGCTCGAGAAGCTCAGACCGGTGAAGGTGTCGAAGGCGCCCACGGGCAGCCCGCCCTCTTGCAGCACGAGGTTGTTTTCGACGCGCACGTTCTGGTGGGGGCCGCTGTTGAGCACGATTCCGGCCTCGGAGCTGCTGTTCACGAGGGTGTTGTGGGCGATGAGCACGTTCTTCATGCCGTGCTGGAATCCTTGCCACCAGAAGACGTTTCGCGCACAGCCGAGGACGAGGTTGTTGACGATCGTGATGCCCTGCGAGCCCGGGTAGGTCGCGGTGTTCTTCTCGTCGCCCATCATGATGCCGGCGTGCGACCCGTTGGTTACGACGGGGCTCCCCGTGTGATAGACGAGGTTGCGCTGGACGAGGGCGTTCACGGCGTCCGAGACGTAGATGTTCGAGTGGTTGTTGTAGACGATGTTGTCCTCGATGACGGTGCCCGTGGACTCGAAGGTGGAGATGCCTTCGCCCCAGTTGTCGTGGGAACGGTTACCCCGCAGCGTCACCCCGCTGACGAGGTTGCGAGCCGCGCAGAGGGCGCAGGCCCAGCCGCCACCCGCGTAGGGCGTCGAGCCTGGCCTGTTGCGGGCCGCGTTCTGCCAGACGTGGCAGGACTCGACCAGGCTGTTGCTGCCGCTGACGAAGATCCCTTGCTCCTGATTGTCGTGCACGTTCATCGCTCGGGCGAGGCCGTGTGAGCCTTCGAGGCAGAGCCCCATCCAGTCGGAGTTGCGCACCTCGAGGCCCGAGAGCTGCACGTACGCGCCGGAGACCGTGACGAGGCAGCCCCAGGTCGTCGGGCGGCCCTTGGCCCCCTCGACGACCGGCGTCTCGCCGGAAAAGGCGACGATCTGAATGGGCTGGGCCGCGCTGCCGGAGCGGGAGAAAGTGACCGTCTCGGCGTAGAGGCCTCCGCGGACGACGAGACGGTCTCCGGCCGCCAGCGCGCTGCCCCCCTTCTGAAGCGTCTTGAAGGGCAGCGCCTGGGTGCCGGGGTTCGTGTCGGTGCCGCCGGGCGCCACATAGTAGGTTTTCCCGGTCACCGGCGACAGACCGTCGGCCATGCCCCGGTCGGCGGTTCCGCGGTCGGGAGCGGGCCTGCCGTCGCGGGCTGCGCCTGCGTCACGCCGCGCGTCGGCGCTCGGCTTCCCATCGCGTCGTGCGTCGACGCTGCCGGCCCCGTCACCCCCCGCGTCGGCGCTCCCGCTCGCGTCGCGCAGCGCGTCGCCCGCCGCGGCAGCGTCGCGGCTCGCGTCCAGGGCGCTGCCCAGATCCACGCCCCGGCCGCCTTGCGGGCTCTCCTTGCACCCCGCGACGACGAGGGCGACGAGCAGCAGCGCCGCCGTGGTCCTTCTTCCTGGTTGCGAGCTCCTCACGGGTTCTCCTCGGCCGCTCTCGTAGTCGAGCGGAAGCGTTCGGTCGGCTCGAGCGTGGCACGCGCGCTCTCCACAGGGCAAGCGCATGACCTCGACCTGAACGACTGGCCTCAGGCGGCGCGTCGGCGGGAAGCGCGAGCGACGGCGAGCTGCCCGAGGGCGGCGACGAGGCCGAGGAGCGCGCACGCGGCCCAAATGACGTTGGCACCGAAGCGGGCGATGACGCGGCCGCCGAGGAGCGGAGCGAGGAAGGAAGCCGCTCCCCAGGAGAGCTGGTAGAGGCCGAGGTAGCTCGCGCGCAGGTGCGGCGGGGCGAGGTCGGCGACGACCGTCGGGCCGAGCGGGAGCGTGAGCATCTCGCCGAAGGTCCAGAGGACGACGGTGGCAGCGTAACCCCAGGCGGTGCTCGCGAGGGCGGTCAGGCCGAAGCCGCAGCCGGTGAGGAGCGAGCCCACGCAGAGCACCCATCCCCGGTCGCGACGCGCCAGCCAGCGCACGAGGCCCGGTTGCAGGAGCACGATCAGTACGCCGTTGAAGGCCATGAGGAGGCCGTAGTGCGTCGGAGGCAGCCCCGCTCGGCGGAGGGCGAGCGGGAGGGCGAAGAGCCACTGGCTGAAGACGAGCGCGAGGAGAAAGGAGACCAGCACGAAGGCCAGCAAGAGCGGGTCGCGATAGGGGGCCGCGAGGTCCCCGCCGTGCCCGCTCGTGGCGGCGCTTCCGGACGGGCGCGTCTCGGGGACGCGGACCCAGACGACGATGCCAAAAAGGAAGGTGGTGGCCGCGTCCAGCACAAAGAGGGGGAGAAAACCGCGCGTGGCGAGCAGTCCTCCGAGGCTGTTGGCGACCGACATGCCGAGGTTCACGACCCAGTAGATCAGGCCGAAGGCGCGCGCACGCTCCTCGAGCGGCACCACGTCGGCCACGACCGCGTTCATGGCGGGCCGATAGAGCTCGCCAAGGATGCCGGCCAGAAAGGCCGAGAAGGCGAGGTGCAGCGGCGCGCGAGCGAGGCCGAGCTGCAGCATTGCGAGCCCGCCCCCGACGAGCGCCAGGGTGAGCGAGGGGCGACGGCCGATACGATCGGCGAGCAGGCCGCCCAGCGGTCCGGAGGCGAGGGCGCCGAGTCCCCAGAGCGCGACGATCGTGCCCGCCCGCGCCTCACCGAGCTCGCGCGCCTCCGACAGATACCAGGCCAGATAGGGGACGACGAGCGTGCCGCAGCGGTTTATCAGGGCACCGACCCAGACGGTCCAGAAGGTGGGGGAGAGGGGCGCGGCCACGGCGCGTTGTAGCGGAGGTGCGTGGTCGGGCGCAATGCGGCCCCGCTTGCGGGCCGGGCTCGGCGAAAGAAAGGAAGCGCGTGGTTCGCCGATCGCGGGCGCGTCAGCGGCGGGCGTCCGAGGTTCGCGTCAGCGCGGAGCCCCGAAGAAGCTGCCGGCGAGCCGCGAAAGCTGCTCGCGCGCCGCGCTCGAGGTCTGGTAGTCAGCCGCGGTGACCTGGCTCGCGAGCTGGCGCACCGAGCCGAGCTGCGCCTCGGGAACCACCGTCGCGAAGGCCTCGACGACGGCGCCCGCGCCGAACAGGCGGCCCACGAACTTGATGGCCTTCGAACGGTTGCGGGCGTCGAGGTCCTTGATGGCGGCGTGCTGCAGCTCGCTCTTGAAGGAATGCGGATCGGCCTGGTGGTCGGCCCACTGCTGGTAGCCGCCGAGGGCCCGGATCGCGGCTTGACGCGCCTCGGGGAGGGGATTCGAGCGCACGGTCTGCTTGAGGAGCGGTAGTCCGAGGCCGGCGAGGACATAGAAGCCGGACTCGTTGCCGAGGCCCGGATCATCGAGCGCGGCGACGAGCCCGCGCCAGCCCTTCGGGTTGTCGAGGCGGGCGAGCTCCCCGTAGAGGCTGTACTTGGTGAAGACGTCGGCGCGCGCGAGCGCCTCGTCGAGCACCACCGTGGCGCGGGTGCCGCCGATGCGACCGATGGCCCCGATCACCGTGCGTTCAGGGTTCTGGGAGAGCAGCTCCTTGAGGAGCGGCAGCGCTTCTTCGCCGCGGAGCATGGCTACGGCGAGGATCGCCGCCTGGCGGGGTGTGGTCTCGCCGACCGTGCGCATCACCGCGCCGCCCTCGTGCACCGGCTGCTGGCCGCGCGCGATGCGCTCGAGGAGGGGCAGCGCCTCGAGCACGCCACGCCGGCCGAGCTCCAGGATCGCGGCAGTGTTCGGGGCGCGCGTGAGCAGGGCACCAATGGTCGCGTTCGTCGCCTCGTGCTGGACGGCGCGGCGGAGCCAGCCCAGGCCGACGGCCTGCGGGATGGCCCCGACCGCGCGCCGTCCGGCCTCTTCCACGCGCCGCACGTGATCCCCCGTGGCGAGCGCCACGACCTGCGCGTCGCTCAGCTGTCCGAACGCGCGCTGAAAGGCGGCCGCCCTCTCGGCTCCGAGAAAGGCCTCACCCCGTTGCTCGGCGGGACCTCGCGCGAGGGCTCGCCCTCCGCCGAGGAGCGAGGCGAACCCGAGCAGGGCCAGGGCCGCGCCGGGCCATCGAAGCGTGTGTCGTGCCATCACCGCACCTCCTCCAAGAGCCCGCAGAGTGCATACGCCGAGCCAGGAGGAAGGCGCGGCGATCATGGGAGCTTGGAGCAGATCACGCGCTTGTACCGGCTCTCAGCTTCGACGAACGAGGCGGCCAAGGTGGCCAGCCGCCCGAGTGCACCGACCCTGCGTGGGGCCGGGTGGGTGGGGGTCAGCCGACCCCGTCGCACGGCGCGAGGCCGGTCTAGGTCGTTGAAATAGTGGCAGCATCACCCAGTCCGCTGCGTGGCATGTGGTTTGCTAAATGAGGCGCAGGCACTCGGAGCTGGACCCATGACGTCACGACGCACCGTTTTCAGGCTGACGCTCGCGATGGCCCTCCTCGGGGCTAGCGCCGCGACCGCCGGCCGCAAGGCGCGCCCGCAGGGGCACCATGCGTCGATTGGCGACGCGCTGGCATCACTCCCCGCGTCGGACGGCTGGCAGACGATCGAGGTTGGCGCGAGGACCCTCTGGGTGGGTCCGCTCGCTGAGGCTCCGACCTGGGTCGCGCAGGGCGATCGCGGGCAGCCTGCCGGACGAGCCGTTGTGGTCTCGAACGGGATTCACGGCGCTCGGCCGTACCAGGTGGCGCTCGTGAGGCGCACCAAGGGGGGCGGCTTCTCCGTCACGTCGAAGAACCTCCCCGCCTTCGAGACGCTGGGCTCGGCGCAGGCAGCGGCGATGGGGCTGATGGAGCACTACTCCTTTTCGCGCGGCAAGTCGGAGTGGAAGCGGCGACGCTACGACCGCGGGACCGGACAATGGAG
Source organism: Deltaproteobacteria bacterium (assembly GCA_020848905.1). NCBI lineage: Bacteria > Pseudomonadati > Myxococcota > Myxococcia > Deltaproteobacteria bacterium. The sequence continues at coordinate 5,513 of JADLHG010000050.1, read as the reverse complement.
CGGGGAGGCGCCCGCACCTCCGGGCCGAGCGAAGACCGTGACGTCCTTCAGCCTGCGAGGAAAGGCCCACACCGACATCCTCGAGCCCATCCGCGACCTCATCCAACGCGCCGGGGCAGAGGCCGGCGTCGACGAAGGGGCGGTCTACCACCTCAAGCTGGCCGTCTCCGAGGCGGTCACGAACGTGATTGAGCACGGCTACGGCGAGAGAAGGCCCGAGGAGCGCACGGGCCTCGAACGGCTGCGGTTCCAGGTTTCGGTCGCGCCCGGGATGATGACCGCCAAGATCATGGACCACTCGCCCCCCTTCGATCCGCGCAAGCAGCCCGAGCCCACGCACCTCCACGCAGACCTGTTCGACCGGCCGATCGGCGGGGTGGGCATCCACGTCATGCGGAAGGTCCTCTCGAGCATGCGCTACGCGTCGAGGGGGCCGTGGAACACCCTCACCTTGGTCAAACGCTTCAAGTAGCGCGCGCCGAGGGGCAGAGCGCCAGCTCGTTGTGGCGCTGACCGTCCACCTCGAGAGATAGGGCTCTTCCGCTCACCGGCCCCCCGGCGGTCCTGGGGGCGGACGCCAGCCCGGTAGCGCGTGGCAGTGCAACCTGAATGCACCATCGGCCAGGACGCCCCGGCAAGTCGGGCGGCCCCCGGCAGAGGAGTCAGGCGCGTGCCGCTACAGGCAGTTGCGTCTGGCACGTGGGGTGCACTCCCGAGGCCCGTGCGATGGCCGCCCGCGGCCCGCCGGAGGGACCCCATGCGCAAACCGATCCTCGCCCTGTCGCTCTCCTTCCTCTCGCTGAGCTGGGGCGCCGCCGCCTCTGCGCGAGAGGGTCGGTACTCGGAGGTCTTCGACCCGTCTCGGCTTGCGGCGAACCTGAACGGCAAGCTGAGAGCCCTCCTGGCGGCCACGGGTCTGACCGACGCGCATCGCGTGCGCATCGAAGGTCTGCTTCCCCCCGACCAGGGCTACCAGCGGCTGTTCCACGCGACGGACCGGCCCAATCCCGCCTGGGGCGAACGCCACCCCGAGGGGATCTACGGGTGGCGCGAGCCCGGCGATCCGGTCGCGCACACCGACGGCGCGCAGCATCAGTTCTGGTTCATCGAGAGGCGCCCGGCGCCGGACGGCCGGCAGCGATTCGTGGCGAGCGGTGCGAGCTTCTTCTCAGACGACGGAGCGGCCGGTAGCCGCGGCGCCTGCAGCCACGGCTGGGGCACCTACGCGGACCTCGGGCAGGGCTGGCTGCACGCGCAGGTCTCCGCGGACAAGCGCGTAGCGGTCGTGCATAACGAAGAGCGCGGCGTGATCTTCGACGAGGCGCACCCCGACTTCGGCAAGGTGGCTCGGATGCAGGAGCACGCGGAGGTGCGCATGCTCACCCCCGGTCACTTCTGGGTCGGCTATCGGGCCTTCGCGACGCACGATCACGCGGGCCAGCCGCTCGCGCGGCCCTTCCGCTGCGGCAACGTGTCGATGGTCGAGACGGCGCCCCTCATGGTGGCGGACGCGCTGGCGCTCTGGAGCGGGGCGGGGCTCGGCGGCGTCTTCGAGGGCGAGGGCCTCTACCGCGTGGCCCTCGGCGCCGGGCGGGCCGTGCAACAGAGGATCTTCGTCATGCCGGTACCGCTGCGAGGGATCGCGGGTCGCGCGGCCTTCGACCTCGACATCCGCAGCGGCCGCTACTCCCCCGAGAAGCTCGTCCGCGTCAATCGCGAGGACGAGCGAGGCCCGGCGGATCTCTACGGTACCTTCGTCGGCTTCTGGGACCAGCGCTGAAACGAAAAAGGCCCGAAGGTGCGAGACCTTCGGGCCTTGAAAACCGAGCGGGGTGGACGGGACTCGAACCCGCGGCCTCCGGCGTGACAGTTCCGCCAATGATTCCAATGGCATCCGCTGCTGTCCCGACGGAGTGTCATTTCGCGCGCTTGTCGCGGCGTTGGTCCGCGCCTGTCCACGGAACACGACACCAGCAGACCCGGCCGTTGATACGGCATTGATACAGCTCACCGCCTCACCCCAACGAGATCACTCCGACGGAAGCGGACTCGACGGCCCTGGCGAACGGCCGGCAAGCTGCCGCGCTGCGCGGCCTTCAGCACCGCGTCGCGGGTCATGCCCAGTAGCTCGGCGGCCTGCTCGGCGTCGAGGAGCTGGTCGAGCAGCGGTGCGGCCTGAAGCTCCTCGCGGACGACCCGACGCACAAGCTCCTCCAGCGCATCTCGCACCGGCTGCGACTTGAGGGCGGCCACCAAGTCAGCGTCGAGGCCGAGGATCATCGCCCGCCTGCTATCGTTGCCACGGGTGGGGAAGCCACGCTCGTTGCGGCACGGCAGCACCGGGTGATGCGTGTGACCGTCGGCACGGTACCGGAAGAGCGTCCGCTCGTGGCGCTTGGAGGGTGCCCCGGTCGTCCGTCCGCTGCGAAGCGGGGCCTGCCCTAGGAGTCATCGGTGCACCGAGTGTCGTGGGGCGATGCCAGCTCCGATGCCAGCTCCGCATCTATCTCGTGCACGAGAATGGTTACTCGCGGTTTTCGACCCGGCCGCCGAACCACGGCGACAAGTCCCGCACCCTCGAGCGCGCGCAGTGCTCGTCCTGCGGCAAAGCGAGAAATGCCGAAGCGCGCCGCGGAGAACGCCACCCGTGCTGACCTCTCCAGGCCCGCAAGGAACCAAAGTGCAACTCCGACGTGCAGAGCCTTCCCAGGGAGGTGGGAGGCGGGAAGGAGCCACTGGTCGAAGGGAACGGGTCCTTTCAAGAACCGAGTGCCAGGGCCGTGCCGCGGCACCGGTACCCGTGGGGGTTTGGGGACGTGGTCACTTGATGAGAGACGAAATTGCTCTGGATCGATCGCCATGATCTCTCCCTCTTCTAAGACACAGACACAGGAGATAGAAGACTGGACGGGTGAGCGCTGGCGCTCGGGTCCCGTTGCAGATCCGCACCGAGGTGGATGCGCTGCTGCAACATCTCCGACACCGCCTCCCACATGCGGGCGCCGCGTGGGTCGGCGTAGCGATCCGGGTGCCGAATCACCTTGGTATCGGAGCGCAATTCGAAGCCAGAGAGCACGACACGAGATGCCTCCGCCATCGCGGCCTGAGTCTCGGCCACCACCTCCTCGAGCTTGGATATCGGTGCCTCGATGAGCACCGCGTCGTGCACTGGCGCACAGACCCTGATTCCCCGCTCCGTAGCGAGGCAGCAGGCAAGCCGCAGCATCTCGGCGCCATTGCTCTGCATCGGGAAGTTTGCCAGTGAGCGGGGGTTCACACCGGCACCGACGTGAAGCTGCCAGCCGAACACGGTCCACAGGCGCCCGTGCAGCATGCCAAGCGCCTGTGCCGCTTCGACCCAACGCCAGTATCGCGGGTAGGTTTGCCGGTGCAACCGCAGCAGCTCGCGACCCGCCGCCTCGCTTCGTCCGATCTTGCGAGCCAGCGAGGCCTCGCGCATCCCATACTGGACACCCAGCGCGCAGGCCTTGAACAGTTCTCGTTCCTCGGGGTGGGAGTGCTTGGTTGCGCCCGCCGGCACGGCGCCCGCCTGCCGCGCGAACGCGAGATAGGGGTCCCCAGACAGATACGCGCCAGCCATCCGCTCGTCGCCCGACAAGGCAGCGGCGATCCCAAACTCTTGCTGGGACCAATCGACGTAGGCGATGCCCCATCCCGGTGGCGGCCGAATGAGCGATCGCAACCACACGGACGGTCCGAAGATGAACCTCGAGTTGCTCGGTTGGTTTCTTCCGGTGGATGCCCTGAAGGCTGAGAGCATGCAGCGGTTTCGTCCGTCATGTCCGACGGCGAGATCGTTCAGCCGAAGCTTTGCCAGCGCCGTGCGCGCCTCGCGGATGGGCGCAGTAATCGGGTAGAGTCGCCCCATCTCGTGGAACGTGTCGTCATCAAGCGCGAGGCGCCCGGACTCCAGGCGGGGCCACGGAATGCCTTGTTGCGCCAGCCAGGCCTCGAAACGCACCGTCGAGAAGGCGCTGCCATCAAAGACGCCGTAGTTCTCGTCGATGCGCGCGACAACCGCGACCTTGAGGTCGTCCCACGAGGCCCGCAGGCGGTCGAGCGTGGCCACGTCTACAGGGACCCCGGCAACCTCCATCGCCGCCGCGGCAACCATGTACCGCCCCCGGAGCAGCGCGCGAGGCAGGTCGACGCGCGGCAACATCACGTTGAGGAGCCGCACAGTCGCGTCGACGTCGGTTTGGCAGTACTTCATGAGTGCCTCGAGTTCGTCTGAGGCATAGGGTCCGCCGCGCATGGCCAGTTCTCGCATCGCCTCCTTCCGGTGTGCTTCCATCGCGTCGATGCCGAAATAGGTGCAAGCGCCGAGGAGTCCGTCGCCCGCGGGGCGTGCACGGCCGTTGGTCAGTACGCGGAACTCGCAGAAGAGATCGAGTACTCGGTGAGGCATCGGCCAGCCGAGAACGGCATGGCAGGTCCACTCGGCGCTCGAATAGTAGGCAACGAGCAGGCAGTCGTTGTTCAGGCAGTAGGGCGGCCGGCGCAGATCGGCGCCTGCTAGGCGCACCGTTCGCTCACTGCGCAGATCGCGAGCCACCGCACAGATCGGCGTTGGCAATTCACCCGGAGCCGCAGTGAACTCAAAATCCACCGCCCAGACCGAGGAGAATGGCAGCGCATCAAGTGTCACGACGCCCCCAGAAGTTGTCTGACGACCTCGTGGTCGACGGAGCGGATGAACCTCTCCTTGAAGGCGATCTGGAGGAGGTCGCCGAACGTCTTGTCACCCGGCCACTCGGGCTCGGGGATCGCGTCGCTGGTCGCCTGAAGGACGTCGTAGGCGCCGAGGCTCATGTTTGCGGCGAGGCGGATCCATCTCTGCTCAGCGAGTGCGGCAGCCTTGTGAGCGCTCTCGCTCCATGCGTCGGCACGTCGCTGCTCGTCGGGGAGCTTCACCGGCCATAAGAAGAGCACTCCTTGCCGGGTCATGGCGGTATACAAGACGACTCGCTTGATCTCGCCGGGAAGCTGCATGGCGACTGCCGGGTCGACCAAGTACACCTCGCGGTCTTCGCGAAGCTCCACCACAGCGGTGGGCAGGCGCCAACTCTCGCCCGGCCGCACTCGCACGAACCATTGCCGATCGGGCTTCCGGACCGGCACGTTCAGAAGCGCCTTCTTCACGCCAACCGTCGAGGCGAAGTCTTGCGAGAGGCGCAGGCGTTCGGGGTCAAACGGATTCAGATCCTCCTTCTGGGCGCCGGGGGGCATCTTCTCGGGGTTCGTCGTCTGTTCCGCCGGATCCGGCCGATCCTGCTCGACAAAACTGATACTCGTTGACCGATTCGTGTTCATCTGACTCGCCTTTCTCGCCCCGTGGGCGGTTGGGCTGCGTTGACCGACGCCGCCCTCTCTGCCAACGTGAGTGAGACAGTCGGCGCATCCGGAATTACCCTTGAGGGCGAGAGTGGCTGCTGAGAGATGGCCCGGGCAGAGAAGAAGACCATGAGTCGAACACCACGGCTCCGCGCTGT
>JADLHG010000049.1 GCA_020848905.1 Deltaproteobacteria bacterium | reverse complement strand
GGGGGACCTGCGAGAGGCGCGACGTGCGGGGCTGCGGACCTCCGGCGACAGCGCCCTGGCGGGCGCTGCTGCCTACGGACGCTGCGCTCGGGGGCCTTGACCCGCCGCGCCGCTGCCGTTGTCGGTGTGCTCGGGTGAGGCGGAGAAAGGGGTGAGCCCGCGCGCGCGGTTCACCCGCCACGCCTACACCGCGATCACCGGGGCCCCGGTGGGCGCGAGGTGACGCGAGGCCCGGGCGGCGTCCGCCAGGGCCCGCGTCACGAGCGCCCTAGGCCCTCACCGGTCTCTTCCATCCGGAGACCTCGCCCGCCCTGTGCGGCGTGCACGGCCCGATTGGCTCGCCCCGCGCCCCTCGTGCATACTGGAAAACGAGGAGCAGCTCCTCCTCCCCGGGCGAGCCCATGGTGGGACCTTGCACGTGGCGCCGCTTTCTGGGGCTTCGGCGGCCCAGGGACGGCTCTGGCGGCTCCTGGGAACCGCCACGTACGCCGAGAAAGGAGGTGATCCGTTGATCGACGGTAATTGTATGGCGAGCGAGGTGACGACGTTCTAGGTCAGCGAATCATCATGCGGCGTCGGTGGCATCGACGCCGCTGGGAGCGTCCTCTGATCTAGATACTCCCAGCGTCACCGCACCCCCGAGAGCGCGGAAGCCATACCGCCTCGAGGCCCCGTGCCTGCTCTCGGGGGTTCCTTTTGTCCGCGCCAGCGCTACCGCGCGGCGTCGTCGGTCCCGCCGGAGGGGGGCGCGCCCAGAAGCTGCGCGTCGCTCATGGCGTTGAAGGTCGCCGCGTCCCGGACGCACATCCCGACCACGTCCACCGTGCCGTTCGCCGCGTGCACGATCTTGCGCCGCATGTTCGGCCCGTCCTTGGAGCGCCGAATGCCGAACAGGTGAAAGAGCGGCAGGTTCGGCGCCACCTCGGCGTTCGGCAGCCACTCCATGCAATTGCCGCTGTAGAGGGGCGTGTTGCGGCGCGGGGCCAGCCAGCCGAGCAGGTGCTGGATCTTCTGCCCGGCGAGGTCCACCGGAAAGAAGTGCGCCCCGTCCTCCCAGCGGTAATAGGCGACGTGCTCGGGGCTGTTGCGCCCCCACGCGTAGCAGGTTCCCGGCTCGACCCCCATCCAGAGGTGGTTGGCCGTGTAGCAGAGGCCCACGTAGCCGTTCGGCGAATGGAAGCGGCCCTCGAAGTTGGCGAAGGATTGCGGCGTCACGGCCACGAAGAGGCGCCGCGTGCGACGGTGCGCGGGTCCGGCGTCCACCCAGCGCGAGGGGAGCGCGTGTTGCTGGGCGTAGCTCTGGGCCTCGCGCACGGCGCGGGTCTCGGCGCGGACGAGGCCGCTTCCCGCGAGCAGGACTCCCGCGAACAGGAGCGAAGCGAGTCCGAGTCGACGATGAAACGTGCGGCGCATGAGATCCTCCCTTTGCCGCGCAGAGCAAGCCGGGTGCCACCGAGGGGCGGACCGTCAAGCCCGCGTCGCGGCGGGATCCCTGGGCGTGGCGCCGCGCGCGGTCTCGTCGAGAATCGGTGGCGACGTCCGAATCCGAGGCGGAGGGGGCGTGAGGAGGTCAGGGCGCCGGAGGCGCGTCCCACTGCGCGAGGAGCCAGCGGACGAGGGTCGTATAGGGGATGCAGCGCGCGACCTCGGGCAGCTCGCGCGGTGGAATCTTGCCGCGCCAGGAATTCGTCTTCCAGGTCAGCTCGGCCTCCTGCCAGTCGGCCATCGAGAGGCGCAGCCGGCAGGGCATCGCCCGCTCGGTGGCGTTGCGAAAGAGGCGCGCGAAGGTGCTTGCGGCCGGGGCGGGGACCATCACCCGGCGCGTCTTACGGCAGGCCAGGATGCGGCTCATCGTCTCGCAACCGACCAGCTCGAGTCCGTTTCGCACGAAGGTCACGCGGAAGTGCACGTAGCGCTGCGGCGGTGTGGCCCGGCGCACGAGCAGGTGCAGCCCCTCGAGCGCGAGCTTCTCGCGGGGCGCGGGGTCGGCGGCGGCCTGGCGGGCGCCGAGCAGCGAGAGGGCGGTGGCGAGGGTCGCGGTGCACAGGCGGGTCGTCATGGTCGAGGGGTCCTTCCGGGTCATCCTACGCCTCGGCGTGGCTCGAGCTGCCCGGCTCCGAGTCCTTCGCGTCCTTCGAGCCCTCCGACGCGGCGACCGGGCGCTGCCGGTAGACCAGCCAGAGGGCCGCGGGGAGGGCCGTGAAGGCCGCGATCATCGAGAGCACGAAGGAGAGGGCCGAGAGGATGCCGAACTGCCGGATCGGGGGCAGGTCGGCCAGCGCGAAGGCCAGAAAGCCCCCGGCGTTGATCAGCGTGGCGAAAAAGATCGCGCGCCCCGAGACGAAGAGCGTGTGCTCGAGCCCCTCCTGCGTGCTCCGCGGGCCGGCCCCTTTGCGTTCCAGGAAATGATAGAAAAAGTGGATTTGATCGTTTTCGCTGGTTCCGAGCACGGTGGAGGCGATGAGGATCGTCGCCACGTTGAGGAAGATGCCGGTGACCCTCATGAAGGCGAACATGGCCAGGATGGCGAAGAGGGAGGGGATCATGGCCATCAGGCGGGCCGCGCCGCTGCGGAAGACGAGCAGGAAGGTGCCGAAGATGATCGCCACGGTCAGGCCGAAGCTCTCCACCAGCGTGGGCACCATGTAGTGCGCGATCTTGGCCTGCAGCGGCGCGGTCCCCGCCAGCTCGAAGGTGAACTCCTTGAGCGCGGGGAAGGCCGCCTGGGTCTCCTTGAAGTGTCGCGTGACCAGCGCCCGGAGCTCGACGAAGCCCTCGTAGTCCTCGATGCGCGTGATCACCGAGACGTGCGTCTGCGAGAGGTTCGGCCGCTCGAAGAAGCGCTGGAGCATCGGCTCGCGCGGCAGCAGGGTCTCCACGCTGTCCGAGAGCTGCTCGAGCTCCTCGTCGTCCTTGGGGAGCGCGTCGCCGCTTCCCCCCGCGTAGCGCAGCATGCGCAGCACCGTCGTCGGGCCGATGGCCGCGCCCACGGTGGGCTCGGCGCGCAGCCGCTCCTCGAAGGAGTCGAGCGCGCGCAGGGTCCCGGGCTCCGTCACCGCGCCGAGCTTGCCCTTGAGCCACACCTCCGCGACCGCGAGGCCGGCGATCTTCTTCTCGAGCGCCTTGGTGTCCTTGTAGAGCGCCGAGTCGTGCGGGATGTACTCCACGGCGTTCGTGAGGAGCCGCATGGGGGGCAGCGCGCCGCCGGGGAGCCCGAAGAGCGCGACGAGGCCGAGCGCGCAGACGAGGAGCGAGCCGGGCACCAGCCAGAAGCGGTAGCGATACGACCAGAACGGCAGCCACTGGCAGAGCTTCACGAACCACTGGCCGGCGATCTTGCGCTCCTGCTGCGTGGGAGTGCGCAGGAGGCGCTGCAGCGCCGGGAAGAGGGTGAAGACCGCGAGCCAGGTGAAGACGAGTCCCGCCGCGACCCAGAGGCCGAGCTCGCGGATGGGGCGGATCTTGGAGACCACGAGCGCCGCGAAGCCCACGGCGGTGGCGGCGATGGAGACGGTGCAGGGGAGGAACTTGTTCGAGAGCGCGTCGATCTGGTGTTCGTCGACCGGCCGCCCCTCGGGCCGCTCGACGAAGCGCGAGTGGATGTAGACCAGCGTGGCCGTGCAGGTGATGAGGATCGTCATCGGCACGAGCGACGAGGTGATGGTGAAGGTCCCTCCGACGAGGCCGATGAAGCCCACGGTGAAGGCGGCGCTCACGCCCAGGGTGACGATGAAGGCGATGAGCGTGCGCACCGAGCGATAGAGCAGGACGTTGAGCACGATCACGAACACCATGAAGAGCGGGAAGTAGCGTAGCGAGGCGCGCTTGGTGTCCGCGTCGAGGTAGGTGTTCACGTACGGCTGCCCCACCTTGCGCAGGGCGGCGAGCGGGGCGAGCTGCGCCTCGTAGGGGCGAAGGACCTCGTCGATCTGCGTCACGAGGCGGGTGCGGTCGCGGCCTCCGGTGACGGACATGACGAGGGCGACGGCCAGGAAGTCGCGCCCCACGAGCCCCTGCTGCGAGAAGAGGGGCGAGCCCTTGGCGAAGGTCTTGAAGGCCGCCGCGCCAGCCGCGTCCGGGGAGAAGCCCGCCTTGGCGCGCCGGAAGACCGAGATAGCGGAGTTCGCGCTGACCCCGGGGATCGTGCCGAGCCGCCGCTCGAGCTCGTCTACGCGGGCGAGCACCGCGGGGGCGAAGGGGTCGCTGGCCTCGGCGAGCAGCACGACGTACTCGCCCGCGCCGAAGACCTTCTCGAACCCCTTGGAGGCGATGTAGTCGGGGTCGCTCTGGACCACCAGGCGGTCGAGAGAGTTGTCGTGCTCGACCTTGATCGCGAGGTACGCCGCGGGGACGAGGAGGAGCGCGTAGAGCGCGACGACCCAGTAGCGCTTGGCGACGACGAAGCGGAAGAAGCGGTGCATTCGACTCGCCTTCCGGGGGGACTACTCGCCGAAGCGCTGCTCGGCCTTCTTCAAGGTCGCCGCGTCCACGGGGATGAAGCGGGAGATCATCATCTCTTTACAGATCTCTCCCCCCTTGCCCGAGCCGCACATGCCGAGGAGGAGCTTCGCGAGCTTCTTCTGCGCCGGCGGGGGGAGCTGGGTCGAGAGCGCCACGACGAGCACGCCCGGGAGCGCGGGGGAGGTGTGAATCGATCGCAGCGCCGCTCCGCCCTCCATCTTCTTGGCCTGCGCGAGCTGATCGTCGTCGAGCAGCGTGGCGTCGGCCTGCCCCTTGAGAACGGCGCGCACCCCTTTCAGCGCCTGGCCGGTGCGCTTGAGCGCGAAGTGCGTGGCGGCGTCGAGCTTCTTTTCGAAGACTACCTTCGAGAGGTAGGCGGGCCAGTCGGCGAGCGGCGTTTGCAGGCGCTTGCCCTTGAGCGCTGCGAGCGAGGAGAGCGCCGGGTCCTTGACCACCACGTGCACGCGCTTCGAGACCAGATCCTTGCTCTCCACCTGGACCAGCGGGACGAGCTTCTGCGAGGCCTTGAGCTCGAAGTAGAGCGTGGGCTCCACCACCGCGAAGCCGGTCGTCCCCTTGCCGAGCAGCGCGAGCGACTCCTTCTTGGTGGCGAGGAAGGTGCCCTTGGCAGCGCCCTTCGGCCACCCCATCGCCCCCTCGAGAAAGGTCGAGAACTTGGCCAGGTAAGGCTCGGCCGCCTTCGCGTCGCCGCCGAGGCGGGTGACGAAGACGGCGAAGTCTCCCTGGCCGGCCAGGGCGAGCGGCGCGCCGCCGGGGCGAAGCGAGAGGAGCGCGAGGGTGGCGACGAAGCGGAGCGTGGTGGGCATGGGCTGAGCGCGACCCTCCTTCCTCGTGGGCGAAGCGAGCTGCGCTTACCATACAGCGGGGCGCGCGAAATAGAAGACACGATTTTTGTGCGTGGCGGCACGGACCGCTCCGTCGGAGGACGGGCCAGTCCGGGGGCTTGTCGGAGCACCGATTGGGGGGAATACTTGGCGCCTCGAGAGGAAAGGATGGTGCCGATGCGTGCGCTGAGCGTCACTTGGGCGGTGTTTCTGGTGCTGGGTTCGGTCGGGCAGGGCTGTTCGACGAACGGCGGCACGAAGATCGACTCCGCGATCTCCCCCGACGCGTCGAGCGTCGACGCCGCGGCGTTCGCGGACAGTCGCACGGCGGACCAGCGCGGGGCAGACGCGGCGAAGGCGGACGCGAGCGCAGTCGACGGGCGCGCGGGCGATGCGATGCCCGGCGACGCGAAGGGCTCGGACGCGTGCGTTCCGACGAGCCCGGCCACGGAGGTGTGCGACGGCAAGGACAACGACTGCAACGGCCTCGTGGACGACGTGGACGTGGGCAAGGACGGCATCTACGACTGCCTGAAGATCGCCCTCTTCGGTCTCGCCGGAACCTTCGGGTCGTCGGACTTTCAGGCCTGGCTCAAGAGCAACGGCGTGAACGGGGTGGACCGCGCGCAGACCGATCCGAAGGAGGCGCTCACGCAGACCCTGCTCGACAAGTACTCGATCATCATCCTGGACCGCCTCGTGCGGGACTACACGGCCACCGAGGCCGACCTCTTGCGGCAGTGGGTCGAGGCGGGCGGCGGCTTGATGTCCATGTCGGGCTACACGGGCGGCTCGACGGACACCACGCGCCCGAACAGCCTGATGGTCAAGCTGGGCCTGGAGTACAAGGGGGGCCTGGCGAACGGTCCGGTGACGAGCTGGAAGCCGCACGCCATCAGCCAGGGGATCACGAGCATCACCTTCAACGGGGGTTTCCCGGTGGCCGAGGTGGCGGGGGTGACGGGGGGCACGAACACGGTGGTCTGCGAGCTGCCGGCGGCGAAGGGGCCGGCGGGGATGGCCCAGGTGCGGGGCAAGGGTCGGGTCTTCGTCTTCGGCGACGAGTGGATCGAGTTCGATTCGGAGTGGAAGAGCCTGCCGCAGGTCAAGGTGCTCTGGGGGAACATCCTGGGCTGGCTGGCGCGGTTCACGAACTGAGGCGGGCTGTCGGCCGGGACCGCGCGCCTCGCCGGCCGGGAAGGCTCAGCCGCGCGTGGCGAGCGGCCCGTAGTCGAGCTGGCCGAGGTAGCGCCGCAGGTGCTGGTTCACGAGGTCCGGGAACTCCACCGCGGTGTAGTGCGTGCCCCCCTTCAGCACCACGAGCTCGGCCCGCGGAATAGCCTCGATCATCCGGCGCGCGGTCTTCACCGGCGTCATCACGTCCTTCGAGCCTGTGAGCACCAGCGTCGGCACGGCGATGCGCCCGAGCACGTCCTCGGCGTCGTGCTGGCCGAGAAAGCGCATCGTCTCGGCGTAGACCTCGAAGTCCAGGCTCGAGAACTCCTTGGCCAGGTCGTGAAAGACCTGATGATCGAGCGTGTGGCTCACCAGGCCCAGGCGCTGGATCGCCGGAATCAGCCCGTTCCAGCCCACGGCGGCTCGTGCCCCCTGCTCGACGAGCGGAGCCCCCCTGCGCATCGCGGAGAGGAGCATGGGGATGAGGAGGCGCACGCCGGGGGCGCCGAAGGCGGTCTCGAACGGGCGCCCGAAGGTGCCGTTCAGCACCACGAGCCCCGCGAACTGGTCCGGGCGGCGGCGGTAGTATTCGAAGTTCACCTGCACGCCCATCGACCAGCCGACGAAGACGGCGCGCTCCACGCCTTCCGCGGCGAGCACGAGTTCCAGGTCGCGCACCTGGTCCGGCACCGAGAGCGCGCCGAGCGAGGCCGGCCGCGCCGAGCGGTAGAGCCCCCGGTAGTCCCAGGAGAGGACCTTGTAGTGCGGGCCGAAGAGGCTGTACTGGTGGCGCCAGGCGGCGAACGAGCCGCCGAGGCCGTTCGAGAGGACGATCGCCGGTCCGTCGCCGCGCACCTGGTACGCGATGGAGGTCCCGTCGAAGCTCGTGATGCGACGCTGCTCGATTCCGCGGAGGGGCATGCGCTTCCAGTATGCCACAGCCCGCGGCGCGAATTGCCGCGAGAGAGGGCGTGCCGTAGCATGAAGGCGCGGGCCCAGCCCCGTCGAGGAGCCTGACCAGGCGTGACCGACAGCTCGCTCATCGGCGCGACCATCGGCAACTACGAGGTGCGTAGCCTCGTGGGCGAAGGGGGCATGGGCTCGGTCTACCTGGCCGAGCACCGCACGATCGGGCGGCGCGTGGCGATCAAGGTGCTCTCCCCGCACCTGTCGCACCTCCCGGGGCTGACGGAGCGTTTTCTCGTCGAGGCCAAGACCGTGGCGCGCCTCGAGCACCCGAACATCGTCGGGATCTACGACTTCGGTCAGACGGAGGAGGGGGCGCTCTATTGCATCATGGAGTGGCTCGCGGGGCGCGAGCTCCGCGCGGTGCTCCTCGAGCGGGGACGGCTGAGCGCGGTCGAGGCCTGGCCCTACCTGGAGCAGCTCTGTCAGGCGCTCCAGGCGGCGCACGCGCTCGGCGTCGTGCACCGCGACCTCAAGCCGGAGAACATCTTCGTCCTCGACCGGCAGCCGCTCGCGCTGAAGGTGCTGGACTTCGGCATCGCGAAGGTCACGGAGGCGGAGGGGCAGAAGGTCACCATGACGCAGCCGGGGATGGTGGTCGGGACGCCGCAGTACATGGCCCCCGAGCAGGCGGCGGGGCACACCGACCGCGTCGGGCCGCGCACCGATCTCTACGCCGTGGGCGTGCTGCTCTATCAGATGCTGGCGGGGCGACCGCCCTTTCTCTCGGAGTCGCAGGCCATCCTGCTGGCCATGCACCTGCGGGACGAGCCGCCGCCGCTCGCGGGCCTCGCCCCGGAGACCCCCGAGGCGGTGGTGAAGCTCGTCGCGAGCTGCCTGGCCAAGCTCCCCGAGGAGCGTCCGGCCTCGGCGGCGGAGCTGGCCGCGCGCTACGCCGAGGCGATCGGGCTGGCCTCGGGCGAGCCGGCCTCGGCTCCCCTCCGGCGCGAGGAGCCGCGGGCCGCGGCAGCGACTCCGGTGCCGGTGGATGCGGGCTCGGTGACGGTCGGTCTGGCCGCCGCTCCGTCGGCGCGGGTGATCGCCGCGGGCTTCGACCGCGCGCAGGTGGGGCTGGCCGAATCGGCGACGCTCGCCCTCCCCGGCACGCCGCTCCCCGCCGCGCCGCTTCCCGCCGCGCCGCTTCCCGGCACGCCGCTCCCCGGCACGCTACTTCTCGGCACGCCGCTCCTCGGCACGCCGCTGCCGGTCCCTGTCCCGACCGAGGACGATCCGGTGGCGCTGGCGGCGCTCCTCGAGACGCTCGACCGGCTGATGCATGAGAAGCGACACTTCCCGCCGGTCCTCGAGGGGCTCGCGGCGACGGCGACCGCCGACGAGCGAGGAAATCTCTCCGCGCGGCAGCTCGCCCAGACCGTGCTCAAGGACGGGACCTCGTCGCGCAAGCTCCTCGGTCTGCTCAACGCCGCGTACTTCGGGCGGCACGGTGGACGCATCCGCAGCCTCTCGCGCGCCGTGGTCATGCTGGGCTACGAGCCGGTGCGCACGGCGGCCGTCGGAGCGGCGCTCTTTCCGGCCCTCGGGACGCGCGCCGAGGAGCTGACGGACAGCGCCGTGCACGGGCTGCTCGTGGCGCTCGCGGCGCAGCTCCTGGCCCCGCAGGTGGGCCTGACCGTCCACGAAGAGGCCTTCCTCGTGGGGCTCTTCTCGAACCTCGGGAGGCACCTGATCCTGCACTACCTGCCCGAGCGTCACGCGGAGGTGCGCCGCCGCATGGGCGCGCAGCGTCTCGACGAGACGGCGGCCGCGCGGCTCGTGCTCGGGGCCTCGTTCGAGGCGGTGAGCGTGGGCATGGCCTCGAGGTGGCGCCTGCCCGCACCTCTCGTGGAGGGGATGCGGAGCCTGCCACCGGAGGAGCTCGAGCGGGCCGACGAGACGCTCCGGCTGCGCGCAGTGGTGGGTTTTGCGCGCGAGCTGGTCTCGAGCCTGGGCGCCCCGCCCGGCGAGCAGACGGCCCAGACCTTCGACGCGCTCCTCGCACGCTACCGCGCGGCGCTCGGCGTGGACGCGCCCGCGGTGCTCAAGCTGGTGAGTCTCTCGCTCCGGGTCTTGCACGAGCGCACGGCCCAGGTGGTGGACCTGGACTGGGGAGCCTCGCGGCTCGTGAAGCGCGCGGGGGCCTGGCTGGCCCAGCGCCAGGCCGAGAGCGAACGCACTGCCGCGCCAACCCCCACGCCGCGGCCGGGTGCTACCGAGGGCGCGCGTCACGCGGCCAGCCGGGCCACGGTGCTGCACGAGGGGCTCGGGCAGATCGCCGAGGCCGTGCGCACCTCCGCCCCCGTCGAGGGGACCCTGGGCCTGATCCTGGACACGGCGTATCACGGGCTGACCTTCGGCCGGGTGGTCCTCTTTCTGCTCACGGCCGACCGGTCGGCGCTCCTCGCGCGGGGGGGACGGGGTGAGGGGGTCGAGGCCCTCCTCGGTCAGCTGGCCGTGCCCGTGGATCCGCGCGGCGGGGACCTCTTCTCCAGGGCGATCCTCGAGCAGCGGGACGTGGTGGTGGAAGACTGCCGGGATCCCCAACAGGCGCGCGCGATCCCCAACTGGTATCGAAACACCTTCGATGCGCAGGCCTTTCTCGCCTACCCGATCGTCGTGACCATGCGTCCGATGGGGCTGCTCTACGCCGATTGCCCCGCGCTGCGGCGCCAGGAGCTGCCCTTCTTTGACAAGCTGCGTAATCAGGCCGTGGCCGCCCTGCGCGGTCTGCGCCGTTCCTGACGTAGTGCGGCGCGAGCAATCGGGAGAGGATCGCGAATGAGGCGATCTCGTCCACCCCCGCGCGTGGTACTGTGATGGATCTCAGCGCCTGGGAGATACGTCGTGGTGGCGAGGCGGGTGCGGGGAGGAGGGGTCGGGAGATGTTCTGGAGGCACTTGTTCGTGGTGTTGGCGGCGCTGGGCCTGGCCGGGGGGATAGCGGCCACGATCACCGCGCGGACCCCCGAGGCGGTCACCTGGGTGGGCCCTCTGCTCTGTCCGTCGGGGACGCACGCCGTGGGTGAGTCGGAGCTTCTGCCCAGTTCACGGGTCGGCATCGCGCTGCGCTGCGAGCGTGGAGGCATCCCCGTCGTGCGGGTGAAGCCGGACGCCGTGGCGGTGACGCTCCTCGGGGTCTGCTTCGTCCCCGCCTACCTCTTCATGCTGGCACTCGGCGTCCAGCTCGGGCGATTCGCGCAAACGCGGAGGACCCGCGGCCCCGCCGTCGAGCCCGAAGAACCGAGCCCCACCGCGAGCTGACGCCTTACTGCTGGGCCGAGGCTGGCGCGGCCGACCGACCGCCGCGCAGCCGCGCGCTCGCCGAGCTGAGATACAGCGCGATGAGTCGCACGTCCGCCTCGGGGAGCGCGGTGTCCTTGATCATCCGCGAGACGAGGGTCGGCCACCGCTCCGGAGGGTGCGTGTCCGGCGGGGGCAGGTGATGGCAGCCCGCGCACTTCATCACGTAGAGGTCGCGCCCCCTCTCGAGCGACGCGAGGCTGGCCTTGGGATCTCGCGCGGTGGCCCAGCGCACGTCGTCCCCGTTCGGCAGGGGCGCCATGGGAGCGCATCCGGCGACCGTCGCGCCGAGTGCGACCACGAGCGCGAGCACGATGGGGCGAGGGAGCATGGCGGGGTTCTTTCTCATAGGTGCCAGCCGAAGATCAAGCGGGCCTCGATCCGCTCGTGCCCCTGCAGGTCCAGCAGCCCGCTGCCGTGGGTGGCGTCCTTCTTCAGCGCGGGGAGCTGCGGCAGGACCGTGGTCGCGACCCACCACCGCTTGCCGGCGTAGCTCACCGTGGGACCGGCGAAGAGCGACGAATGTTCGAAGCCGTGTCCCGCGACGAACTCGTTGTGGTTGCGCACCTCGAGGCCGGCGAAGAGGGCGTGCGTGATGTAGAACCCGAGGCCGAGGGTGAACTCGAGGACGAGCTCCTTCTCCGTCTCCTTCTTGCTCTCGAAGTTCCATTCGTATTCGACGATCGTGTTGAAGGCGACGAGGAAGCGGCCGAGGCGCTTGTCGAGGATGAGCTTCCCCTCGAGCTCGAGCTCGTGGGGCGCGAGCGTGGTCTCGAAGTAGAGCGCGAGCCCGAGCGGATGGGCCACCGGATCGAGGAGCTTGTACTTCCACTCCGACGAGACGCCGCCGAAGTTGAAGGAGCGCTTGCGCGCGTCGAGAACGTCATCCTGCATCACGGCCGAGAAGTTCAGATACAGGGCGGTCTGCAGCCGATCGGTCAGGCCGACCTCGAACTCGAGGCGCTCGTCGAAGCGCAGGTAGTAGCCGTCGCGCCCCGCCCGGATGGTGGTCCAGGGCTCGAACTCGAGTTCGCCCTTGTTCAGGACCACCGACTCGTAGGTGTACGTGAAACGGCGTTCGCTGGCGGTGGCCAGCGCGGGTGACAGAGTCAGAAGGGCGAGAGCGAGCGAAAGGGGGACGCGGTACACGATCATGAGGTGTCTCCTCGAACACAAAAGCCCGAGCAGGGCTTGCTCGGGCTCTGGGTTCGGGGACCGCGGGCCGCTGAGTTGGATTTTCAGGCCGTGCGTCTCGACAGACAACGCAACGTCTCCTCATCTCATAGCGCCGGCCGTCAGGGGTGTCAAGCGAGGCACGCGTTTTCGGAGCGCGCGTGGCTCGCCTGGCCAGCCGGGAGAGCTCTGCCCCGGGCAGGGACGCGGCGCCCTGGCTCTGCGTCGGGCGAGGTCCACCGTCGCGCGGCGAGGGGACCCGGGCGCCGGGCCGGGACCTGGCACCGCAGTTGAAGAGGCCCGGGGCGGGCCCTCTGGCCGGAGCCGTGTCTCGGTCGTGATGCATTTGCGTGCGCCGGTTCGTCTCGCCGCTCTCCTCCCGCTCGTGGGGGCGTGGGGGCTCCTCGCCTGCGGCGTCGCTCCCGAGCCCGGGAGCGCGGAGAGGCGGCGCGCGGAGGCCCTCTGTCGGCGAACGCTCAGCGCCGTGTACCTGCGGGCGCGTCCGAGCCCGGCGGGGGCCAAGCTCGCGCCGGAGCCGCTCGGCGGCGGCACCGAGCTCCTCGTCCTCGGGGAGCTCGACGGGGACGCGTATCGCGACGGCAGCCGTTGGAGCGAGGTCCGCGTGACGCGGCTTCCGGCGGCGGACGGTCGCGCGGAGCTCGTGGGGCTCTCGGGCTTCGTGGCCTCGGCGTACCTCGGAGCGTGCCTCGCGCCGCCGCTCGAGCCGGGAGTCCTCGCGCTCGGGCAGGACTTCGCGGGTCCCGACCTCCTCGCGCCGGTGACTCCGCGTCGCGCGCTGCCGGAGAGCTTCTTCGCGCGCTACCCCGACGATCTGATCTGGATCCCGGCCCGCTACCTGCGTGCCGCGAGCACCTACGGGACCGCGGACCTCCGGCTGCGGGCCTCCGCGCTCGGGGCGTTCGTGCGATGGGCCGGCGACCCCTTCTTTACGCGCGCAGGGCGCGTGCTGCGCGCGAGCTGGGTCGACGGCGACAACGCCGCCTACCGCAGCCTCGAGACGCAGCGGGCGCTCTACGCGCACTACGGCGCGAGCTGGGCCGCGCGGCCCGGGTGCAGCGAGCACCACCTGGGCACGGCCATCGACATCGCGGTGCGCGAGGACGGCGCGCGCGAGACCGACCCCGCAATCCTCGGCGAGCTCGTGCGCACGGCGCGGGCTCATGGCTTCATCCAGAGCTTTCCGCCGGGCTCCGAGGAGCAGACGGGGATTCGCCCCGAGTGGTGGCACTTCCGCTACGTGGGACGAGCCGCCGCGGCGCAGCACGCGCTGCGGGGCAGCCTCCCCGCGCCGCTCTTCGTCGACGGACTGACGCGAAGCGAGCGGGCCACGCTCGAGACCGGCGCGCACCGCGATGACGCCGCGTTTCTCGAGGACGCCGTGGCCGCGTGGTGCGCCGAGCGGGCGCTTTCCACCTGCTTTCACGACCCGCGTGCGCGGGGCAAGCTGCTCGACTGCCGCGCGGGGCGCGTGCAGACCTGCGAGGCCGGCTGCGTCGAGGTCGCGGGCGGTCACGACCGTTGCGCCGCGCCGACGCGCGAGCCCGAGTGAGCCGCGTCCGAAGTCCGTGGCCGCGAATATCATGACGGGCGAGTCGCCCAAGGTGACCCGGGCGGCCGAGCACGACCATCGTGGGCTGGGGGAGCTCTCCCCAGGTCATCTGGGGGAAGTTCCCCACTTGTAGGTGCCGCGAAAGTGCGGTTCCCTGAAAGCGAACCCCACCGATGGATCTGGACGCATGCTGGAGAAGATCCCCTCTCGGCTGGAATCGCTCGAAGCGACCCTCGCGACGCGCGGCTACGCCCCGAAGACGCCGCATGGCTCTGACGAGCAGCGCGAGCGGCCCGACCTGCCGAACGCGGCGACGCGACCGGGCGACCTGGCCTTCGCCCTCTCGCGCCGCGGCTGGCTGACGCTCCTCCCCGACCGCGAGGGAGACTTCTGGCAGGCGGGTCGTCACGCGGAGCTCCTGCGGCAGCTTCTCGGCCAGGCCGACGTGGCCTTCGACCACGTCGAGGATTGCGTGATCGAAGGGGCCGGGGTGCTGCTCACCGTGGACGCGGGCGGCCGGCGGATGAACTTCCTCAAGGCCGAAGGCGAGCTCAGCGACGAGGCGCACCTCGACCTTCTGGTCTTCGCCGCGCAGCAGGTCGCGCAGACGACGCGCCATCCCGCGCGCTTCTTCTGCCTGCGGACCGAGGGGCCCGAGGCCTTCCTGGTGAGCCTGCCGAGCGAGCTCTTCAACGTGCTCTGGCAGGCCGACCTCCTGCTCCCCGAGGACGTCGAGACCTTCGTGGCCTCGGCTCCCGACGCGCTCAAGGAGCTGTCCGTCGTCGAGGCCGACGAGCTGCGTGTGGCGCACGCGCTCTTGCGGCTGCGCGAGGGGACCACGCGGCTCCGCGAACGGCTGGCGCAGGAGGGGCATCGTCTGAGCGAGGAGGACCGGCACCGCGCTACGCATCTCGCGGAGGCGATCGACACCACGCTCTACTTCGGGGCCTCGCTCGAGGAGCTCTCGGGGCTCATCGACAATCTGAACCGCGTGCGGCTGGACGTGGAACGGCTCGGCTGGAAGGAACGGTAGTTCTCCTCCCGCGTCGCGTCTCGCGCCGCGCGCTGCCTACTTGGTCACGATGGTGAGTCGCGGGCGCTGCGCCGCCGTCCCCTCGCGGGAGGTGAAGTCGGCTCCGTCGCCCGAGGTGGCGATGAGCACGAAGTTGTAGGTCCCGTTGCCGGTGACGGCGGCCGTCACGTCGAAGTCCACCCAGGTGTCCGTGGTGATGGCCCCCTTGTCGTCGAGGGGGCTCCCCTGGGGCGCGAGCTTGGTGTTCCACGTGAGCGTGGTCTCGCTCCAGCTCGAGCCGGTGCGCAGGATCTGAGGGCCGTCCCAGGTCGGGTCTACGGCGTAGAGCCGAACGCGCGCCGAGGCGACGGCGCCGACGAGGCCGGTCACGCTGAAGCGCAGAAAGACCTGGCTCTCGGGGCCGACCAGGTCCGCCGAGATCGTGGTGGCCGTGCCGTAGTTCACCGTGGGCGACGACGCGCTCACCCAGGTGTCGGCCGTGGCGGCGAAGCTCGTACCGACCGGGCCTCCCTGGTCCGGCACCGGAGCGTCGGGCAGCGCGCGGTCCCTTGGAGGTCGCGTGTCGAGCGGTCGACTGTCGGGGGGGCGGCTGTCCGGTGTGCGCAGGTCGCGTGGCGGCGCGTCGCTCGCTCCGCGGTCCGCGGGTGGTGCGTCGGTGCGCCCGTCGGTGGCGGCGTCGCCCGGGGAGGCGTCGACCGCGCCGGCGTCGCCTGTGGGGCAGGCGCCCTGCGCCGGGTTCGGCACCGTCGGGCAGCGGTCGATTGCATCCGGCACCTGGTCGCGATCGCCGTCGGGCAGAGCGCCGGCAGAGACGGTCACCACGGCCGAGACCTGGGCCGCGGGGCGCACCGTGACGGAGGTGACCCCCTCGCCGATCGAGCGACCGCCGGCCTTCGCCACGACGTGCAGCCGGAGCTCCGTCGGTCCCTCGGGCGGATAGAGCACGACCGTGTCGGGCAGCGAGACCGCCCGGCCCGCGGTCGGCGCGAGGCGCTGCGCCGGGCGGGCTATCCCGAGCTCGTCGTAGATCGTGAGGAGCAGCTCCTCGGGGAGGGCGAGCCCGGGGCCCGCGCGCACCTCGAGGAGGACGCTGGTGGGTACCGTCCGGCAGCCCGCCACGGCGAGGAGAAGGAGTATCAGCCGAGCGGGACGCACCACGGATCGATGATAGCGCGGGCCCTGGATCAAATCGAAAGGTCCGGCGGGAGGGCGCGCAGCGCGTGCGCCAGGGCCTCGTAGTCCTCGAGCCGGTTGTAGAGCTGAGCCGAGATGCGCAGCGTGCGACCCGTGGGCCCCGGCCAGCCGGCCACGGGGACCTCGATGCGGAAGCGCAGCGCGAGCGCCTCCTGCAGCGGCTCGAGGAAATAGGGAGCCTGACCGCCGGGGCCGCGGCGCGCGGGGAGCGGGAGGGCGGCCATCGCGCCGAGGAGCGCCTCCGGGCAGCCCGGCACGAGGCCGAGAGCGTCGAGGAGCACGCGGCGCCCGGCCACCACCAGGGCGTGGTTGCGCGCGCGGAGCTCGGTCCAGCCGCCGGGGAGCAGCGTCTCGAAGAAGCGGATCGCCTCGGGGATGCAGAGGTAGGGCGTGACGTCGGTGGTGCCGGTCCAGTCGGCCTCGAGGCGGAAGCGGGAACGTCCGCGGCCCGTGAGCGTTGCGCCGTGGCTGACGACGAGCGGGCGCAGGTGCTCCTGACGATCGCGACGCACGTGCAGAAACGCGGCCCCCTTCGGGGTACAGAGCCACTTGTGCGCGTTGCCGGTGTAGTAGGCGGCGCCCAGCCGGTCGAGCGCGAGCGGGAGCATGCCGAGCGCGTGCGCGCCGTCCACGAGCACGTCCACGCCGCGGCTCTGAAGCGCGGGGACGAGCCGCTCCACGGGGAACCGCATCCCCGAGACGCTCGTGACGTGATCGATCAGCGCCAGGCGCGTTCGCTCGGTCACGCGCGCGAGCACCGCCGCGACCACGCTCTCCTCGTCGGGGACGGGGAAGGGGACCTCCGCCACGACCACGCGCGCGCCGGCCCGCTCGGCCGCTGCGACGGCGGCGTTGGTCACGGCTCGGTACTCGTGATCCGTGACGAGCAGCTCGTCTCCGGGGCCAAGGCGCAGCGAGGCCAGCACGGTGTTGACGCCCGTGGTGGCGTTCGTCAGGAGCGCGAGGTCCTCGGGCTCGGCCCCCACGAACGCGCCGAGCGCCTGCAGCACCTCGTCCTGCAAGAGGAGCCAGTCGCGTTGAAAGAAGGCGGCCGGGTTGCGCTCGATGCGGGCGCGATGCTCGGCCTGCGCGGCGAGCAGCGGACGCGGGCACGCGCCGAAGCCGCCGTGGTTCAGGTACACCACGTCGGGATCGAGGGACCAGAGCGAGCGAAGCGTGTCGGGTTCTGGAGGCGGCGCGGTCACGCGCGCATCGTAGCGTTCTCGCTAGCTGGTGCGCCAGCGATAGACGGCGAGGAGGAAGGCGATCGAACCGAGGACGCCGAGCACGAAGTTCCGGAGCACGCGCTTGCCCGTCGGAGAGCCGGTCACGGGGTACTGCTCGAGCATGCGTTGCGACTGCGGGCTCGGGGCGAGCGGCCCTTCTTGCGCGACAGCGCGAGGCAGGCCGGGGCGATCGAGGGGGCTGCCCGCGCTCGGCGCAGCCCGCTCGCGCTCGCGTGCCGTAGGCGTCGCAGCTGCCGCAGCTCCCGACGGGGTCGTGGCCGCCGCCCCCGAGGAGTGAGAGATGTGAGGGGGCCTCGCAAGCGAGCGTCCCGCTGCGCGGCCGAAGGCGCGCCCCAGCCGACCCGCCTCGGAGGGCCCGGAGCTCGCGACGATCCCGAGGCCGAGGAGACCGGCAACCACCCAGCGTCTGCGCATCGCGCCCTCCATTCAGTGCGGGCAGATATTATGTAATGTATCACACGCTAATTTCATCTGGTGAAAATTATCAACCCGTCGGAATCCAAAAGAGCGTATGCGGAGGGCGTGTACCCCTCCCCGCCCGAGCTGCTCCGTCGCCACGGGCTCTACCCCAAGAAGCCCTGGGGCCAGTGTTTCCTCCACGATCCTCAGGTCGTGGCCCGCATCGTGGCCGCGGCCGAGCTGCGCGAGGACGACTGGGTCGTGGAGGTCGGGGCGGGGCTCGGCTCGCTCACGGTGGCGCTGGCCGAGCGGGTCGCGCGCGTGGTGGCCGTCGAGCGGGACCGCGACCTCGTGGCCGTGTTGCGAAGCGAGCTCGCCGCCTACCCGCGCATCGAGCTGGTCGAGGGGAACGCGCTGACCTTCGACTTCCGCGGCTTCGACCGGAAGGTGGTGGTGGTCGGCAACCTCCCCTATCACATCGGCACGGAGATCCTCTTTCGCGTGCTCGAGCAGCGGGCCGGCGTGCGCTCGGCCACCTTCATGCTGCAAAAGGAGGTCGCGCAGCGGCTGGCCGCGGCCCCGGGCTCGCGCGTCTACGGGGCGCCGAGCGTGCTCTGTCAGCGGGTGGCCGAGGTCAGCCTGCGTCTCACCGTCGGGCGCGGGGCCTTCACGCCGCCGCCGCGCGTGGACTCGGCCGTGGTGCACCTCGCGTTTCGCGACGCGCCGCAGGTGGAGGTGGACGACGCCCACTTCTCGCGCGTGGTGCACGCGGCATTTTCGGCCCGCCGCAAGACGCTCAAGCGGGCCCTCGCGGCGCGCTTTCCGGTCGAGGCCGTCACGGAAGCCCTCGCGGCCGCCGGCGTGCGCCCCGAGCAGCGCGGCGAGACCCTGAGCGTGGTCGAGTTCGGCCGCCTGGCTCTCGCGCTTCAAGCTCCGCAGGACCCCCTCCGCTGACCTCCCTACGCCGCTAAGCTTCGCGACGGGCCCAAGCCTCGCGCCTCGAGCGGGGTCCATCACGATGAAGGGTGCAGGGATCGCTTCGAGATCGCCGCGCCTCGCGCCCCGAGAGAACTTTTGCGGAGGCCATGCGTTGTTACAGGTAGGCGGAATGATTGCCCCTCGGGGCTGCCCTGCGCTAGCATGACCGCCGTTACGCAGCGTCGGGCGGAGACTCCGGTGGGGCTGGAAGAGCTCGGTGACGAAGACCTGATGGAGGCCTACCAGCGAGGCGATAGCCGCGCGTTCGGGGTGCTCCTGAAGCGTCACCAGCGGCCGGTCTACAACTTTCTCGTGCGGCACGTGGGCAGTCCCTCGGCCGCCGAGGATCTCCTGCAGGAGGTGTTTCTGCGGGTGATCAAGGGCGCGGGAGTCTACAAACGTGACGCCAAGTTCACCACGTGGCTCTACACCATCGCCCGCAACCTGTGCGTGGACCAGGCGCGGCGCGGCAAGCACCGCAAGGCGAGCTCGCTCGATCAGCCGGTCAACCCGGGGGGCGAAGGGAATCGCACCGTCGGAGATTGCGTCCCCGACAAGGGGCCGGCCGTGGACCGTCAGGTGATCGGGCGGCACCTGCAGGGGCGCATCAAGGAGGCGATCGGCTCCTTGAGCGAAGAGCAGCGGGAGGTGTTTCTGATGCGCGAGACGCTGGACCTACCGTTCAAGGAGATCGCGGAGATCGTGGGCTGCCCGGAGAACACGGTGAAGAGCCGCATGCGGTACGCGCTCGAGCACCTGCGGCTGCAGCTCGAGGAGTACGAGGACCTGGCCCGGGCCACGAGATAAAGGCAAGATCAACAGGCACGACCGATGGCGCTGGACTGTACCCATATCGACGAGCTCCTCCTCGACTATCTGTACGAGGAGCTCGCGCCTGCCGAGCGGCAGGAGGTCGAGGCCCACCTCGCCGGCTGCCCGAAGTGCGCCGAGCAGGTGGCGGGCTTCCAGCGCACGCGCGCGAAGGTGCGCGACCTCGAGGAGGTCGAGCCGCCGCGGGGAGTGAGCGCGCTCCTGCTCGAGGAGGCGGAGAAGGCCGCGCGGCCGCGGGCCGTGGGGCTCGGCGCGCGCCTGCGGGGCTTCTTCCAGCTCCTCGTGCTGCATCCGGCGATGGCCGCGGCGGTGACGCTCGTGGCGGTGCTCGGTGTCAGCTTCTACGTCTATCAACAGGGGCTGCCGGGTTCGAAGCAACCCGATGTGGACCCGCTCACGCTCGAGGGGCGCGTGGAGAAGCTCGCGGCCAAGCAGGAGCCGGCGGCGGGAGCGCCGGCCGCGGCGACGAGCCCGAGCACCGAGGGGGGAGAGAAGAACGTGGCGGCGGCGGAGGGGGAGAACGCACCCGCGGGTGCCGCGGCGGTGGCGCGGAAGGAGGACCAGGCGGAAGGGGAGGGCGAGAAGGATCGCAGCGGCGCTCTCGGAGGGCTCTCGTCGGGGGACGGACGGCGGGGCCACGCGGCGCCGAAGAGCCCGGCCGTGGCGCGACGGGCTCGCGGGCGAAAGACGGTGGACGACCTGGTGAGCCGTGGGCCCGCACCTCGGGACGACGCGCCGCTCTACGCCAAGGCGAAGGATGGCACGAAGGGACAAGGGGCCGCGCCCGCCGAGCCGAAGGGCTCTCCTCCCAAGGCCGAGCCGCGGCCGGCCCCCGCGCGCGAGTTGCCGAGTCAAAGGCGGGTCGCAGAGCAGGCCCCGGCGCCGAAGCCCATGGGCGGCGCGAGCGGGGCTGCGAACGCTCGACAGGAAGCGCCCGAGGCGCAGGCGGCACCGACGGTCGCGGCGCGGCCGAGATTGCAGCCGCCGGTGATGACGCCGCAGGCCTCGTCGGCCTCGTCGCTCCGGCAGCAGGCGCAGCGACAGGCGCGCAACATCGGGGACGTCGGCAGCGGCAAGACGGGCGTGTGGGGGAACACGAAGCCTCGCAGCGTGGCGGCGGCTCCGCGTCCGGCTCCTCCGCCAGCCCCGGGGAGCCGTTCGCTCGACGGATATCGCGGCGGCGCGGGGGCGGCGGGCGCGAAGGCGAGCCAGGATGCCGACGAGGAGCGGGGCGAGAGCGCGCGCCGGGCGGACCGCCCCTCGGGCGCGGACAAGAAGGAAGCCGCCGCCAAAGCGGCTCCGGCCAAGAAGGTCGCCGAGCGGCGCGCGAGCTTCGTGGCGCTCGGGGATCAGGCCGTGGCGCAAGGGCGCTGCGCGCTGGCGCTCGAGCACTACAGCCGGGCTCTCAAGGAGCAGCCCGGACTGCTCACCAGCGTGACTGTACGCCTCGGGCGCTGCGTGGCCGACCTGCGCAAGGCCCGCGCGAAGTTCCCGCAGCTCGCGAAGCTCGTGGAGGCCCAGCTCGAGGCCGAGGCGCGCCGCGCCTCCCGCGCCAAGGCCCGCGCTCCGAGCGAGTCGAAGGCGGGGGTCAAGGCAGCCGTCAAGGCCAAGGCGAAAGCCAAGGCCAAGGCCGGCAAGGCCGCGGGCGAGGCGGCCGACGCCTACAAGAGCGCCGAGTAGCAACGGGCCGAGAAACGACCGGCGCGGCGGGCGGCGCGGGGGGCCCTCTGGTCCCGGCGCCGGGCCTTACAGCCGACGTGCGAGCAGAGAGAAGACCTCTCCCATCACCGGGACGAGATGCGCGGGGAGCCCCTGCTCGAGGCGCTCGACGGCGTGCCGCAAGGGAGCCGTTCCGTCGCCGGGGAGGGGCCACGCGACCGCGACCGTGTTGAACCCCGACCGAAGGGTGCGGGCGGGAATGCGGAGCGCGTGCTTGCTCCAGCGTTCGGAGAGCCTCACCTCACCGAGCGAGGCGCCGTTCACGGAGAGCTGCGCCGTACCCTGACGCGCGCCCTCGACGGCGGGGAGGCGGGCCGTGAGCTCGAGCCCCACGTCGCCCCGTCCGTCCGCGGCGAGGTGGAATTCGGCGCGGTGCCAGATCGATCGATAGAGCGAGAGGTCGGTGTGCTGGGAGCCGTACTCGGACCAGATGCGGCTGCGGTAGGCCGGGGAGGCCAGGTCCAGCGGGCGCTGCCGCGCACCGTGGTAGCGCACCGCGAGGGCGTCCAGCTCGGCGCGGGCGCCGCGCCCGGCCTTCTCGAGCACGCTGCAGAGCGCTTCGAAGACCCGACCGTCCACGAAGGCGAGCTCGAGCCGGGTCCCCGGAGCGCGCGCGTGGATGGGGGCCCAGAGCCGCGCCGGCACGGTCACCTCGGAGGCGTCGACGCGCTGCCGGGCCACCGTCAACGCAGGAGGCAAGGGTGCCATCCGCGCCGTCGCGAGGTCCTTCATGGTGTGCAGCACGCCGCCGTAGGCGTTCACCGCTTGCTCGAGCCAGTAGGTGACGAGGTCCTCTTCGTCTCGCAGGCCGAGCACGCCGTAGAGGTGGGCCGTGGCGACCGCCGTGAGCAGCTTGGCCCGCGCGTCGACCGCCGGCGGGCAGGCCGGCTCCGGCAGCTCGCGGAGCAGGCGCGTGACGTCCAGGTCTTGCTCCACCGCGCCGGTGACGCGCAGCACGGCGGCGGTCACGGCGGCCATCGCCACCTTCATGCCCTCGAGCGTGAAGTGGCAGTAGTCGAGAAAGAGGCGGCGGCCCGCGAAGGGCGTGCCGAGGTGGGTCCGAAACACCTCCCGCAGGTCCACGAGCGCGCCCTGCATCGCGCCTGCGCCTTCGAGCTGCGCCTCGCGAATGACGCGCGTCGTGCGCGGGATGAAGCCGAAGTAGTCGTGCCAAACGGAGGCGTCGTTGTCGGCGAGCAGCGCCTCGAAGGCCGCGTCCGGATGGTCCTGCCGGAGCTCGGCGAGCGCGCGCAGCCGGTGCGAGGTCGGGCAGCTTCCGCCGTCGAGGGCCACCATCTCCGCGGCGGTGCGCGCCGCGGCCGCGGCATCGCCCGCGTCGAGCTCGGTGCGCGTGCGATGAAAGGCCTGCCACCAGGCCGTCGTGGCGGACCCCGGAAGCCACCCCACCGGATGGGCGCTGACCCAATCGATCAGATTCACCTCGGGCACCACCGTGACCACCGGGATCCCCGTGGAGCGCTGGATGGTGGCCAGGTTGTCCATGGCCAGCTTCGACAGCGCCGCGGTCGCCTCCTCGGACGAGCGCGCGAGCCCGGCGATCCCCCCCGTGCGCAGGCGGGCCCCCTCGGCCATCGAGGCCGCGACGTCCCGCTGCGGATAGATCGAAGAGGTCCAGTTGTTGCCCGCCATGGAGACGATCACGTCGGGGCGGAGCTGGCTCGCCCCCATCGCGAGCAGCACGAGCGGCTGGGGCTGCAGCCCCTGGTGGGTCAGGTTCACCACCTCGAAGAGCCCGGGGCGGACGGCGTCGAGCTGCTGCTGCAGCACGTCGGCAGGGCTGAAGCGCGGGGCGTAGTAGAGCCCGGCGGCGGCCGATTCCCCGAGGAAGGCGACCTTCAGCGGCAAGGGGCTCGTCTTCGGCACGAGCCGCGGCGTGTGGGGCCACATATCGTCGTCCGGTTCCTCCGGCGGGGGGCGCACGAACTCGACCCGCCCTTCCACCTCGACCGGCTCCCAGATGCCGATCGGTTCGGCGGCGTGCTCCTCGGTCGGCGCCTCGTCGGGGCCGGAGGAGGCCTCGGGAGTCTCGGTCTCGCGGAGGAGCTCTGCGGCCTGCAGGAGTCGCGCGGTGCGCAGCGCGTCGGGCCGACCGAGCAGCTCGGCGAGCTCGTCGCACAGCGTGACGGGGACCTGGTCTCGAGGATGGGCCATCGCGTATCTCGCTCCGATTAGACGAAGGTGTAGACGGTCTCGGTGACCCGACCGCCGGGCGAACCCTGCTGCGCGTAGAGATCGGCCACCGCGGCCGGCAGGTGGGGCGGGAGCCGGTCACGGTCGATGACAAAGTCCTCCAGCACGAGGCACTCGATGTCCGAGCTCACCATGCAGCACAGCGCGTCGACGGGCGTGCAGACGATCGGCTCGCTGCGCACGTTGAAGGAGGTGTTGACGAGGATCGGGCAGCCCGTGCGGCGCTCGAAGGCCTCGATGAGCGCGGCGTAGCGCGGAGAGGCCTTGCGGTTCACCGTCTGCGGCCGGGCCGACCGGTCAACGTGGGTGATCGCGGGCAGGTCGATCGGCGAGATGACCTGGCAGGTCTCGAGCATGAACGGCGACGGGTGGTCGAGGTCCAGATGCTCGCTGGCCCGCTCCTCGAGAATGCTCGGCGCGAAGGGGCGAAACGCCTCGCGCTTCTTGACCAGCGCGTTCAGGCGGTCCCGCATGCCGGCGTCGCGCGGATCGGCCAGGATGCTGCGCGCGCCGAGGGCCCGAGGGCCGAACTCCATGCGCCCGTGAAACCACCCCACGACCTTGCCCCCTACGAGGCGGTCCACGACGGTCTCGAGCAGCTCGGCCTCGCGTCCGCGGAAGTCGAGCGCCTCGAGGCCCGTGGCCTCGAGCAGGTGCGCGATGCCGTCGCTCTCGAAGCGCGGTCCCAGACAGGAATCCTGCTGCGCCTTCTCGCTCGGGCGCTTGCCCGTGAGGGCGCGATGCGCGAGCGCCGCCGCTCCCATGCAGGCCCCCGCGTCCCCCGCCGCGGGCTGGACGAAGAGCCGTTCGAAGGGGCCGTCGCGCAGGACACGCCCGTTCGCCACGCAGTTGAGCGCGACGCCCCCCGCCATGCAGAGGTTCTCGCCGCCCACGCGCGAATGCAGGTAGCGCACTTTTTCGAGCAGCAGCTCCTCCAGCACGACCTGGAGGCTTCGCGCCACGTCCTTGTGGAACTGGGTCATCTCCGATTCGCGAACGCGCGGCGGCTGCCCGAAGAGGTCGGCGATGGCAGGCGAGTACATCTTCGCCCCCTGGAGGAAGTCGAAGTACTCCAGGTTCAGCTCGTACTGCCCCCCCTCCCTCGAGGAGATCATCTGCCAGATCTGGTCCACGTAGCGCGGGGTGCCGTACGGGGCGAGCCCCATGACCTTGTACTCGCCGCCGTTCACGCGGAAGCCCAGGTAGCCCGTGATCGTGCTGTAGAGCAGGCCGATGGAGTGCGGGAAGCGCACCTCCTCGAAGAGCTCGAGGTTCGAGCCGTCACCGCGGCCGTAGGTCGTGGTGGCCCACTCTCCGACGCCGTCCACGGTCAGGATCGCGGCCGACTCGTAGCCCGAGTAGAAGAAGCTGCTCGCGGCGTGCGAGAGGTGATGTTCGAAGGTGTGGATCGGGCCCTCGAAGCCGAGCAGCTCGCGGATCTCGCGCTCCGGCCGGCCGCTCTCGAGCCACGTCAGCCCGGCGGGGGTCTCGGGGGTCTTGCCGGCCCAGATCTGCCGCGAGAGCTTCTTCGTGGGGGACTCGTAGTACCCCACGGCGTTCACGTCCGCGACCGAGAGCCCGCCCTCCTCGAGGCAGTAGCGGAAGGCCGCGACCGGCAGCCGGGGGTCGTGCTTCTTGCGACTGAAGCGCTCCTCCTCGGCGGCGGCGACGAGCTCCCCGTCCTTCAGCAGACAGCACGAGGCCTCGTGATAGTAGGCGGAGATGCCGATGACGTTCATGTGACCCTCTGGGCGAGTGCCGTTCTCTGTCCCCCTCGGCCGATGGCCGAGCTCCCGACGCAGGGTACAGGGGCGAAGGCGCAAGAATAGACGAAGCGCGCCCGCGGAGTCCATTGCGCGAAGGGATAGCGGGCCGTCTTGACCCTGGCGTGCCGTGCGGGAGCCTGAGATAGTACCGGCCTCTCAGTCCTACATTCAGGGAGTGCCGGGGCGCAGGGTGCGCCGGGGGCCCGCATGAACGTCTTGTACGCGTACGTGGCGTCGCTCGTGGCCGGAGGGATCCTGCTCGCGGCGTCGCTCTTTCTCGGCAAGGACACGGACCACGGGGGCGGTGCCGAGCACGGGGACGTCGGGCACGGGGAGGTCGGGCACGGGGACGGCCCGGGCCACGCGCTGGAGCTCCACGGCGATGGCCACGACCTCGGCGCCTTCTGGCTGCCTTTCCTCTCCTTTCGGTTCTGGGTCTTCTTCCTCTGTTTCTTCGGCCTGTCGGGGACGCTGCTCTCGCTCCTCTCCGACCTGCCGCGCTGGCTCGCTCTCTTGAGCGCGATCGGAACGGGCGGCGGCGTGGGGTTCGCGGGGGCCTGGACCATCGAGCGCCTCAAGCGCACCGAGGTCGGGCGCGTTCCCGGGGAGCAGGACTTCAAGGGGCTCGAGGGGGCGGTGCTCCTGCCGCTCCCCGAGGAGGGGACGGGAAAGGTGCGGCTCAGCGTGCGCGGGCAGCACGTGGACCTGCCCGCGCGGTCGGCGGACCGGCTCGCGCTGCCACCGGGGAGCCGCGTGCTGGTCATCGATTATAAGGATCATGCGCTCGAGGTCGTGCGCTCCCCCGACGGGGGAGAGCCGGAAGGAGGGGACTAGATGCTAGTCGAGGTGCTCTCGCAGAAAGAGATCAACGAGCTCATCGGAGTGGCCGGCTGGGCCGCGGCTGCAGCCTTCGGACTGCTCGTGCTCTACTTCTTCGTCCGGCAGTTCCTCTACATCTGTCGGCCGAACGAGGTGCTGGTCTTCTCGGGGCGCAGCTACCGCATGGCCGACGGCACGGTGGTCGGCAGCCGCGTGGAGTTCTCGGGCCGCCACTGGCGCATGCCGATCATCGAACGGGTCGAGCGGCTGGACATGACCACGCTCCCCATCGACATCCACACCGCCGCGGCCTACTCCAAGGGCGGGATCCCGCTCACGGTGCGCGCCATCGCGAACGTGAAGATCTCCTCGGACCGGCGTCACATCCACAACGCCATCGAGCGCTTCCTCGGGCGCGGGCGCGAGGAGCTGCGGAGCGTGGGCAAGGAGACGCTCGAGGGGACCTTGCGCGGGGTGCTCGCCACGCTCACGCCGGAGGAGGTCAACGAAGATCGGCTGAAGTTCGCCGAGAGCCTCTCGCGCGAGGTGGCGGACGACTTCAACAAGCTCGGGCTCCACCTCGACATCTTGAAGGTGCAGCACGTCACCGACGACAAGCAGTACCTCGAGAGCCTCGGGCGGGCGCGCATCGCGCGGGTGATTCAGGAGGCGCAGATCGCCGAGTCCAACGCCGACCGCGAGGCCAACCAGCGCGCCTCCGAGGCGCAGTCCCGCGGCCAGATCGCGCGGCACCAGGCCGAGCAGGCCGTGGCCCAGAAGCGCAACGACCAGCGCCGCATCGCGGCCGAGATGGACCGAGACGTGGAGTCCGCCCGGCGGGAGGCCAAGGCTCGCGCCGAGCAGGCGCGCGTTCAGGCCGAACAGGAGCTGCAGACCATCCGGCGCGAGCTCGAGCAGCTGCGCCTGAAGGTGGACGTGGAGATCCCCGCCGAGGCCCGGCGGCGGGCGCAGGAGCTGCTCGCGCGGGGCGACGCCTCGCCCATCGTGGAGAACGGCAAGGCGCTCTCGATGGTGCTCGAGATGCAGGCCAAGGCCTGGGCCGACGCCGAGCCGCACGGGCGCGAGGTCTTTCTCATCAACCAGCTCGAGCGCGTCACGCACCTCATCGTCGAGAAGCTCGCCACGCTGCGCGTGAAGGAGGTCCAGATCGTGGACCCCGGCGACGGGTCGGCGCTGCCGAACTACGTGGCCGGCTTTCCGAACACCGTCACCGCGGTGCTCCACGCGCTTCGCCAGACCACGGGGATCGACGTGCCGAGCATCCTGTCGTCCGGGGGGAACGGCGCCTCGACCGAGAGCGCGCCGGCCTTCATGCCGCAGGGAGGTGCCCGATGACCAGCGTCGTGATTCTCGCGGGGGTCGTGTTTCTCGGCGTCGTGGTGGTCGTGCTGACCATCAAGCGGCTGCTCTTCATCTGCCAGCCGAACGAGGTGCTGATCTTCTCGGGGGCCAAAGGGGTCTACGGCGAGCGCAAGGCCGGCTACCGGCCGGTCAAGGGGGGGCGCAAGATCAAGCTCCCCATGCTCGAGGTGGTGGATCGCATGGACCTGACCAACATGGCCATCGCGGTCTCGGTGCACGGGGCCTTCTCCAAGGGAGGCATCCCGCTGAACGTGGACGGGGTGGCGAACGTGAAGATCGCCGGCGAGGAGCCGCTCCTCGGCAACGCGGTGGAGAGGCTCCTCGGCAAGCGGCGCGAGGAGATCGTGGCCATCGCCAAGGAGACGCTGGAAGGGAATCTGCGCGGCGTGCTGGCCACGCTCACGCCCGAGGAGGTGAACGCGGACAAGATCGCCTTCGCGCAGAAGCTGATGGAGGAGGCGGACCACGACCTGAACCGCCTCGGGATGGTGCTCGACACGCTGAAGATCCAGAACGTCTCCGACGGGGTCGGGTACCTGGACAGCATCGGCCGCATCTCGAGCGCCGAGATCCGCAAGCACGCGCTGATCGCCGAGGCGGAGAGCAAGGCGCTCGCCGAGGTGAAGGACGCCATGAACCGGCAGGAGGCCGAGCTCGTGCGCATCGAGACAGCCGTGCGCACGCTGGAGGCCGAGACGCGGAGCAAGGTGGCCGACGCGCAGACGCAGCAGGCGGCGCTGATCGCCGAGGCGCAGGGCAAGATCAGCGCGGCGGTGGTGCAGGCGCGGGCGGAGCTCGAGGTGCAGAAGGCGCGCGTCGAGCAGGTCAAGCAGCAGCTCGAGGCGGACGTGGTGGCTCCCGCGCAGGCGCAGATGCAGGCCGCGACGAGCGAGGCGCGCGGGGCCGCGGCGCGCATCGTCGAGCAGGGGCGCGCGACGGCCGAGGTGCTGACGCAGATCAGCCGGGCCTGGAAGCTCGCCGGGCCGAACGCGCGCGACGTGTTTCTCATGCAGAAGCTCGAGGGGATGACCGAGCAGCTCGTGGCCACCCTCGATTCGGTGAAGGTGGACAAGGTCACGGTGCTCGGCACGGGCGCGGGCGGCGGCGGGGACTGGGCTCCGAAGGTCATCGGCGCGGCGGAGCAGCTCAAGGCCGCGCTCGGGGTGGATCTGCTCGGGGCCGTGCAGCAGCGCCTCGAGGCGGCTCCCGCGGCGACGGGGGGCAAGCGCACGACGCAGGAGCTCCGGCCGCCGACGCCGCCACGGGGGTAGAGCCGGCGGCAGTCCCGCCGGAACGCGTTCCGAAGCGCGCCCCGACGTGCGATCCCTGGCCCGTTCAAAATGTTGCCAACCGGGTTCGAGATCTCTACCATCGGGCCACCGCAGCAGGTGTCCGATGTTTCGACGTGAGCTGTCTCCCCGCATTTCGTTTCCCGAGCCCGTGACGCTGATCCCCGTCGGAAGGGGACGACCGACGGAGGGTCGGGGCGTGAATCTTCGCGCCGGGGGCCTCCTCGTGCGCCTGAGAGCGCGGCTGGCCGTGGGCTCGCGGCACGAGGTGCGCTTCGAGCTGCCCGGCAGCGGGAGCGTGGAGGCGCTGGCCACGGTGGTGCGGGCGGCCGCCGACGATCGTGCCGGCCGCCGTGGGGGCGCGGCGATCGCGCTCCGCTTCGACGCGCTGGACGAGCTCTCGGTCCGGCGGCTCGAGACCTACCTCGACGCGCAGCGCGCGAGTTCTGCGGGGCTGGCCGAACGCGCGGCGCACCTCGCGCACGAGGACCTCGACGAGGCGCACGACCCGGTCTGCACCGGCGAGTTCCTCGCGCACGCCCGCGCGCATCACGCGGCGCACCGCCCGGTCCGCCGCCGCGCCGTGGCGGTCGGCTAGGAGGCTGCCCCTCCTAGATCTTCTTCTCTTCTCCGCGAAGCAGCCGCGCGAGGTTCTCGTGGTGGCGCAGCACCACGACGAGCAGGATGAGGCCGTGGGCCGCGAGGAGGGGCCACGGGGCCTTCAGCACGAAGAGCGCGCCGAGTCCGACGGTGAGGCCGCCGAGCGAGCCCACCGACGAGATGCGAAAGAGCGCGTAGAGCAGGCCGTACGCGAGGAGTGCCGCGAGGCCGGCCCAGGGCGCGGCGCCGAGGAGCACCCCGAGGCCCGTGGCCACCCCCTTGCCGCCGCGAAAGCGCAGAAAGACGGTGAAGCAGTGGCCGAGCACGGCGGCGAGCATGAGCCCGCCCACCCAGAGCTCGTGGTGAGGCTCGGCGGCCAGGAGCGCGCGACCGAGGAGCACCGGCCCGAGGCCCTTGCCGGCGTCGAGGAGGAGCACGAGCAGCGCGAGCGGCTTGCCGAGCGCGCGGGCCACGTTGGTCGCGCCGATGTTCCCCGAGCCGACCTGCCGCACGTCCACGCCGCGGCTGCGCCCGACGAGGAGGCCGAACGGAATCGAGGCCAGGAGGTAGGTTCCTCCGAGGAGCAGGGCTCCCGTGCCGTGCATGTGGCTCCTCTACCACGCCCGCCTTTGGCGGGGCAACGCGCGGTCGGGCCACACCGCTGCGTTCGGGCAGCACCGCTGCGTTCGGGCAGCGCGGGCGCGGGCCGCGGCCTATGA
The DNA here is from genome assembly GCA_020848905.1 of Deltaproteobacteria bacterium. Classification (NCBI taxonomy): domain Bacteria; kingdom Pseudomonadati; phylum Myxococcota; class Myxococcia; species Deltaproteobacteria bacterium. The sequence continues at coordinate 2,841 of JADLHG010000049.1, read as the reverse complement.
GCCCTCCGCCGTTAGCATCTGCACGTTAGATCCTTAACGCTGTCAGGCGACCGCGCGGGAGGCTGCGCCGCGCTCCCCACCGAAGCGTCGTGCTTTCCGGCAGATGACCGCCACGGTGCCACTGGCACGGACCCTGCTTTAGTCCACGGCGGGTCGTATCGCAGCCAGGCGCCCCCCTTTTGGCCCGTGGCCCGCTTGGTCGCTGCTGCTGTCCAAGGGATTGGGCATTGGGGGGCGCCGGCTGCCTCTTCTTACTAGCACTCGCTCATGGCGCGCGTCGCACCTGGTCTCCGAGGCGCGCCGCGCCGGTCGCGATCGAGCGGTCCAGCTCCACACGCTCCACCCGCAGCGCTCCCACGCGACGGCCGTTGCGCCACACCTCGAGCCTTTGCCCGGGCGCGATGCGGCTCTTCCAGCCCAGATTCAGCGTGACCGACGCGCCCTCGACGGCGAGAACCAGGCCTTCGCCGTGCACCACGCGCAGGAGCTCCTGCACGAGCGCCGCACACTGGGCCTCGGCCTCTCCGCCGGGCCCCTCGACGGGCAGCTCACCGCTCAGCACGTCCGCCACGGAGAGCTTCGCTCCCCCGGGCGCCGCGCGTCGAAAGAGCGCGAGCTCCGCCCCCAGCGCGCGACCCAGGCGCACGCCCTCCTTCGTCGCCAGCGCCGCGGCCAAGTCCAGCCGTTCGTTCGTGGCGAGCGTGGTCACGCGCTCGGCCTCCACGGGGCGAAAGCCGTGACTCCCAGCGAGCTGCCGCTCGAGGCAGGCGCGCAGCGGATCGCGCGCCGCGAGCAAGATCGCCACGAGGGGCTTTGCCCGCGCCGAGACGGCCCCCTCCACGAGCTCGAGGCCGGGGCCCGCCTCGTGGACCGAAAGCCGCGCGCCGCCTGCGCGAAGGTAGACCCAGGTGCCGACGGCGCCCACGGCCACGAGCGCGGCGCCGAGACTGAGCCAGGCCCACCAGGGGAGACGTCCGAGGAGCGTGCGTCGCTCCGGCTCCAGCGGCGGACGCGTGAGGGGAGGACGGCTGCCGCCCGAGACGGGTCGCTTCCACGGGGCCGAGGCCCGCGCCTCGAGCATGCTCGGCGACGGGAGCTCGGAGGCCGTCGTCGCCAGCTCCGTGCGCCGGACCGGCGTCACCGTGGGGTCCCCGTAGAGCACGTAGCTGGCCCAGGCCATCGCGCTCGCCCCCTTGCTCTGCAGGATCGCGTCGCGCGCTAGGCGCACCGCGGCCCCCGCGCTCGCCCCCCGAGCCAGCGCCTCGTAGAAGGACGTGGCGAACTCGGCGCTCTGCCCGTCCACCACCTCCCACTGCGTGCCGAGGTAGAGCCGCACGCCCCCGAGGAGAAACGCGTTGGCCAGCCCGTAGACGTGGCTCGGCTGGTCGCTTTCGAGCCAGGCCTCGGTCTGGCCGCTGCGGCAGGCGTTCGAGAAGACGAGCAGCGGCATGGCGCGCCCGCCGCTCAGGTTCAGCACCTCGGCCGCGGTGAGCTTGCCGTCCCGCAGGTGCCAGCCCCCCTGTTCGGGGTGCGCCGGGTCGTGGTCTCCGTGCCCCGCGAAGTGCACCAGGTCGTGCTCCTTCAGCAGCCGTCGCACCGACTCGAGCGGCGGGTCCACGACCAGGTGCACCTCCACCGAGGGGACGCGGTCCAGACGCTCGACGAGCGCCTGCCCCTCGGCCATCACCTGGGGCAGGTCGCCGCGCGCGTTCGCGCAGATGACGAGCATGCGCAACGGTCCGACGCTGGGGAGCGGCGCCGCACGCCCCACCATCGCCTGCGGCGTGGTCACCGCGCGCCCGAGGTCGTAGCGCTGGCACCAGAAGCACTCCTCGTCGTGCAGGAGCTCCCAGGGGACAGTGACCAGCGCCTCGTCCACTTGCAGGTAGACCGCCCGCTCGCTGCCGCGCAGCTTCGCCGCCAGGTCCTGCGGCACGAGCAGCGCGAAGAGCTGTTCGCCCACCTGCCGGAGGTTGCGCAGGTTGCTCTCCGAGAGGTGGCTCGCCCGATTCCCTCGGGCCAGCACACCCACCACCTCGCGGGAGAGCTGCGCCACGCGTTCGCCCGGAAAGGGGCGCGTGCGCTTGAAAGAGAGAGTGCCGAGCTCCAGGGTGCTCACCACGGTCTCGCCGTGCACCGAGAAGCTGAGCCTCATGCGTCCCTTCTTATCACGCCGGGGAGAGCGGGCCGAGGCGCTGGATGCGCTGGTGCTGCACCTTCTCGCGCAGCGTCTGCAGCGGCTCTCCGTCTCTCGGGTTCGTCAGGACGGGGGCCAGTTCGAGCAGCGGCTCGAGCACGAAGGCGCGGCCCGTCATCCCGGGGTGCGGGAGCTCGAGCCCCGGTTCGCTCACCACGAGGTCGTCGACGAGGAGGACGTCCAGATCGATGATCCGCGGCCCCTGGTGCAATCCGCGCTCCCGTCCCATCTCCGCCTCGAGGGCGAGGCAGCGTTCGAGCAGCGGCCGGGGGGCGAGACTCGTCTGCACCTCCACCACGGCGTTCAAGAAGTCCGGCTGTTCGCGCACGGGACCGAGCGGCTCCGAGCGGTAGACCGACGAGATCCGGCGCACGCGAATCCCCTGGCCGGCGAGCCGGAGCACGGCCTGAGCGAGCTGCGCGAGCGGATCTCCCAGGTTCGAACCGATCCCGATGTAGGCGGTGTGGCGCATGGTCGGCCCATTATCCCGACGCCGCGGCTTCGGGACAAGGCGGTCCTGTCGTAGGTCAGCCATAATGTCCGCCTAACGGGTCAGCAAGAATGTCCGCCCTCGTGCATACGAGGGAATGATCTTGCTGAGCAACCGAGGGTGGAGGCGGCTGCAAGCCGTGCGACGCGTCGAG
>JADLHG010000048.1 GCA_020848905.1 Deltaproteobacteria bacterium | reverse complement strand
GCGGGTCTGGGACGAGAGCTACGGCGGCGTCTACGGCGCCGAGAAGGTCTGGCGACAGCTCGTGCAGGAGGGCACCTCGGTGGCTCGCTGTACCGTCGAGCGGCTGATGCGCGCGATGGGCCTGCGCCAATAACCCGCACCGGGGTTGTTCGCTCGCCCAGGCGCACCCGTGTCACACCAATAACCCGCACCGGGGTTGTTCGCTCGCCCAGGCGCACCCGTGTCAAGCGCCAGTAACTTCTGACCCCGTTGCGTCACTAAAACTGACCCCCTCCGGGCTCCCGATTAGGATTTCTTCGTTTGGGTCAGGCCCGCCTTGCGGCGCTGCCTGAGCCGGAAGCTATCGCCCTGGACCATCAGGGTGTGGGCGTGATGCAAGAGTCGGTCGAGGACGGCTGCGGCGAGGACATCGTCGCCGAAGACCGTGCCCCACTGCGTCACGACCTGGTTGGTGGTGATGAGCATGCTGCCGCGCTCGTAGCGGCGGGCGACAAGTTTGATCCCGCCGCTCGAATAACCCGCACCGCCGCTCGAATAACCCGCACCGGGGTTGTTCGCTCGCCCAGGCGCACCCGCGCAACGGCCTTCGGCGAATAACCCGCACCAATAATAACCCGCACCGGGGTTGTTCGCCCGCCCAATAACCCGCACCGGGGTTGTTCGCTCGCCCCGAATCGCCCGCACCGGGGTTGTTCGCTCGCCCAGGCGCACCCGCGCAACGGCTGCCAGAAACCAGTGGGCTCAGACGATCCACACCGGGGGTCTGCGTGCGCGGCGCGCTTCGCTTCCATCCTCCTGGGACGGAAGGCCACCGGCACCGCGGGCGCGCGCGACGACCTGCGACGTCCAGAGCTCGGCAGCGCAAGACTTCGCCGGTGGCACTGGGAAAGCGACCCATACCGTCTCCGAGCAGCACGGCGGCACCTTCTCTCCAGCCGCCGGGACAGTGCCGACACCCTAGCTCGTTCCAGCGACCAGAACCGCGTGTCGCGCACGCATCGCGTAGGTACCGAACGGAAAGATGACGTCGCGCAGGCCAATCTTGAATTGCTCGTAGGCCGCGCGGTACTCCTCAAGGAAACTACGAAGGCGCCTGAGGGCCTCCGCTCGGGCCCACTTGTTCTTGGCGGCGATGCGCGGTGCGATGTTGCGGTGAGGTGCCGGTGTCCTGGGCTTCCCACCCGGGTCCTGCGTGAGCAAGGCGTGAATACCGAGAATCGCTCGGCCCGAGAGAGCGTGTTCTCGGCGCGCATCCGACTCACGCTCATGCACTGCCTGCCGAACACGCTCTACCAACTGATCATCCGTCAGATGCAAGAAGATCGAGGGTCTGCGGTGACGGAGTTCCAGTCGCTCGGGTACCGTGCCGTCGGTCCTGAAGAACACGGCGGGGCGTCGGACTATCCGGGAGGTTCCTGCCAGGTCCCGCGGCGAACTCCGCAGCCCGGGCCACTCGCGCCCGCGCCGTACGAGGCCGGACAGGACCGGGTTGGCCAGGCAGTAGGAGATCTTGTCGAGCACGTCCCGTTCACCCTCGAGTCGTACCGCACTGGGTGGCTCGGACGCCCATAGGTTCTCCCAGCGGCCGTAGGACGCATTGATGCACTTGGCAACGTAGACGTGAGCAATGCGCATGAACTCAGGCAGCTGACCCTCCGGGTCGGTCACCACGGCGTGCAGATGATTGGAGAGCACACAGATGGCGTGAATCTCTACGCCTGTGAGCTCCGCTGCCCACGCGAAGCAGAAGGCGACCACTTCATTGGTCCGCGTACACGGCCGCAGCCAGAATTGCCGCTGGGTGCAGCGCCGCGTTACGAGATAGGTGCTCCCGGCTATCACTTGTCGTGGCATGGACATGTACCCGTTCTCGGCGCGCCCTCGCAGCGGTTGCTTCCGCGGCACAACCCTCAGGGCACAACCCCGGCGAAGCGACGGAACGCGCAAATCAACCCGGGTGCGACAACTGCCGAACGCGCCAATCAACCCGGGTGCGACAACTGCAGGGTGCGACAACTGCAAATCAACCCGGGTGCGGCGACTAGCGGGTGCGAGCGACTAGACCCGTCGGGGCAGGCGCACGACAAAGGTCGCTCCGCGTCCGGGGGCGGACTCGACGGTGATGGCGCCGCGCATCTCGTTCACGATGCGCGCGCAGACGGCGAGGCCGAGCCCCGTGCCTTGCGGTTTGGTCGTGACGAAAGGCTTGAAGATGCGCTCGTGATCCTCCGAGGGAATGCCGGGCCCGCTGTCCGTAATGCGCACCGCCACCTCGCGGCCCGTTGCGCTCGTGTGCACCACCAACTCGCCCCCGTCGGGCATCGCCTGGACGGCGTTGACGAGGATGTTCAGCAAGACCTGCCGCAGCAGCAGCGGATCTGTGTCCACGGTCGGAAGCTGCGGATCGAGCTCCTCTCGCACGATTACTCCGTGCGCCTCGAGCTCGTGCTGGATCATGTGCAATCCTTCGACGAGCACGGCGTTGGCCAGCACCGGCTCGACGCGATCGAGCTTCGCTGGCCGCCGCGTGAGCAAGTGCTCCTCCACCATCTTGTTCAGCCGCTCGACCTCGACGAGCAGGGTCTCGGTAAGAGCGCGCGCCTTCTCCTGGTCGCCCGGTTGATTGCGTCGCCCGAGGCGCAGGATCTGCTGCGTGTTGATGGCCAGCGCATTCAGCGGAGTGCGGATCTCGTGCACCGCAAACGCCGCCAGCTCCCCCGTCACGGCGAGCCGCTCCAGGCGCCCATACTCCACCGCGAGCTGGCGCATCTTCTCCTCGGCCTCGGCGACCATGGCCGACTCGCGACGCAGCCGGCCGACGAGCGGCCGAAACAGGAAAAGCCCGACCAGCACGAGCAACGTCAGCGTGCCGCCGAGCGACCAGCCAGCGAGCGTTTGCAGGCGGCCCACCGAGCTATCGGACTCGCGCGCGTGCTCTGCCACGAGCCGCTCGAGCGACGAGATCAGCGCACGCTCGTGGCTCAATATTCCCGCCAGGACTGCGTCGATGCCACGAGACGACAGCGCCGCATCGTCCGTCGCCACAGCCCGGAGATAGCGGGCATACTGGGCCACCTCCGCCAGCAGGGCGCCTTGCCCTTCCGCACCGCCCGAACGCACGCCGCCGCGAAGCACAGCGTACTCCCGAGCCAACGTCTCAGCGTGTCGCTCCAGATCCTCCGTCGACCCTCGCAACGCCGACAAGGAGCGGGCGCGCTCGTCCGGTTCGCTCGCCGCCATCACCTTCAGCGCGTCGAACGAGGCCTGCTTGATGAGCCAGCGATGACGCGCCGTACGATTCAAGAGCGCCGCGCGACCGTGCCCGGTACTGATGCGCGCGGTGAGCAGACGGTAGGTGATCGCCGCCAGCGCTCCCAGCAGGACGAGCGCCACGAGGTAGGTCACGGTCACCGACCGCAGCGCTGATCCACTCGTTCGTGGGTCGGAAGATCGGGCCCCAGCGCCCGGTCCAGGTGCCTCGCCCACGCGCGTCAGATCGTGCTGGAGAAGGCCTGCGTCCTCGGTGCCTGCCGCAGGTAAGGATCGAAGACCATGGCGATGTTTCGCACCAGCATCTGCCCGAGGGGAGTGACCTCGACGGTGCGCCCCCGGCGGACAAGGAGACCCCCCTCCTGCATGGCGTCGAGCTCCTCGAGCTCTCGATCGAAGGCCTGTCCCGCGTCGATCCCGTGCGCCCGCGCCAGCTCGTCGAGGTCCACGTAGAAGTTGCACATCACGCGCTCGATGAGCTCCCGACGCACGCGGTCCTCGTCGGTCATGACCCACCCGCGCTCGGTAACGAGCCGACCCTCGTCGAGGCGCCGGTAGTATTCGGCGAGCGGCTTCAGGTTCTGCGCGTAGCACCCCGCCACATCGCTGATCCCGGTCACGCCGAAGGCCAGCAGGTCGCTCGAAGGCAGCACGGTATAGCCCTGGAAGTTCCGGTGCAGCCGTCGCGCCACGCGCGCGCGGCTCAGCTCGTCCTCGGGAAGCGCAAAATGGTCCATGCCGATCACGACGTAGCCGGCCGCGAGAAAACGTTGGCGCGCGTGCTGAAAGAGCTCGAGCTTCTCCGGCGGCCTCGGGATCAGCGCCTCGTCGAACTTCTTCTGGTGCGGGCGCATCCACGGCACGTGGGCGTAGTTGAAGAGCGCCACGCGGTCCGGGCGCATCCCGAGGACCTCGTCGAGCGTCCGATCGAACGTCTCGAGCCGCTGCTTCGGCAGGCCGTAGATCAGGTCGAAGTTCATCCCCTGATAGCCGATCTTGCGGGCGTACTCGTAGAGGCGCCGCGTCTGCTCCACGGACTGAATGCGCCCCACGTACTCCTGCACCTCGGCGGTGAAGTCCTGGATCCCCATGCTGAGGCGGTTGAAGCCGAGCCCCCGCAGGAGCGCAAGCTGCTCCGTCGTCGTCACGACGGGGTCGGCCTCGAGCGCCACCTCGGCCTCGGGCAAGATCTCGAAACGTGCGGTTACCTCGCGCCAGAGCTGAAGGAGCTGCCGCTCGTCGAGGAAGGTCGGAGTCCCGCCCCCCAGGTGGAGCTGAGCCACCTTCCGGCGTCGGCGGAGGTGCGCCCCGACGAGGTCCATCTCCCGCGCCACGTAACCGAGGTACCGGTCCACTCGCTCGTGTCGGTTCGTGACCACCACGTTGCAGCCGCAGTAGGTGCAGAGGCGACGGCAGAACGGCAAGTGGACGTAGAAGGAGACCGGCTCGTCGGCACGCGTGTCCGCGAGCGCCAGACGCCGCGTCAGCTCCTCCGGCCCGACCTCGTGTGTCCACTGGGTCGCCGGAGGGTAGCTGGTGTAGCGGGGGCCCGGCCGGGCGTACCGTTCGAAGAGCTCCGAGGGCAGATGTACGGCGATGCTTTCCATGCCCTCCAGCATGCAGCAAGTGCGCCGGGTTGCAAGGGTCGCCGACGCGCACCATTCCCCGAGATTTCGCGGCCCAGGAATCAACCCCGGTGGGGAGCGAATCAACCCGGGAGAGGGGGGGAGTCAGTTTGGCCCGGTTCCGGGCGGGGGAGCGGGGTGGTCGGGACAGGCTGTCACGCGCGGGGAGGAGGCCGGTTCGCGCAAGAACTGCGTGGTGGGCCAAGGGGTTGGGCGCGGCGCTCCACGCGCCGAGCCTTAACGGGACGCGGCAGCCGTCGATGGCCTGATCGTGAGCCGAAGCCGCGCCCGCACTCGCGAGGAGGTCATCTACCTCGACCACGCCGCGAGCACGCCGCTCGACGTGCGCGTGAGCGATGCGATGGTCGAGGCCGAGCAGGCCTTCTACGCCAACCCCCACAATCGCAGCCACGCCCCGGGGCGCGCCGCCGCACAAGCGGTCGAGCACGCCGCGCACAAGGTGGCCGACGCGCTCGGCGCCGCCCCCGACGAGATCCTCTTCACCAGCGGCGGCACCGAAGCCAACAACCTCGCCCTCCTCGGCGCAGCCCGCGCTCGCCCCGAGCGAGGACACCTCGTGACCTGCGCCACCGAGCACGCCTCGGTGCTCGAGGTCTGCCGCCACCTCGCCGCCGAAGAGGGCTTCCTCGTCACCGTCCTCCCCGTGGATGCCCGCGGCCACGTCGAGCTCGCCGCCCTCGAGGCCGCGCTCCGGCCCAACACCCTCGCCGTCTCGCTCATGTGGGTGAACAATGAGACCGGCGCGCTCCACAACGTCGCCGCCATCGCGCACCTCACCAGCGCCCGAGGGGTGCTCTTCCACTGCGACGCCACGCAAGCCGTCGGCCGCCTCCCCGTCGATATGCGCCACGCGGGCGTCGACCTGCTCACCCTCTCAGGGCACAAGATCGGCGGCCCACAGGGCATCGGCGCGCTCTACGTCCGACGGGGCACCCCGCTCGCCCCGTGCTTCTTCGGCGGCGGGCAGCAGCGCGGCCTGCGCCCCGGAACGCTGCCCGTTCCGCTCGTGGTCGGCCTCGGCGAGGCCTGTGAGCTGGCGCGAAACGACCAGGCCGTCACCGCAGCCTATCTCTCCGTCCTTACCGGGCGGCTGCGCGACGGGCTCACGAAGGCCATCCCGGGCACCGAGATCCTCACCTCCGCCGACGACGCCGCCCCCGGACTCCTGAGCGTGGCCTTCCCCGACGTGGAGGCCGAAGCGCTCCTCGCCCGCGTGCCCGACCTCGCGCTCTCCTCGGGAGCCGCCTGCAGCCAGGGCCACGCCCGCATCAGCCACGTCATCGAAGCGCTCGGCGTACCGCTCGAACTTCGCGCGTCCGTCGTGCGCTTCTCGCTCGGCAAGACCACCAAGGCCATCGAGCTGACCCAGGCCATCGGCCGGCTGCAGCAGGAGGTCGCGTTCCTCCGTTCCCTGACCGCGGCCGCGAAACACCCCCCGCTGTTCGCCTGATGCGAACCGAAGGAGCCCACCGGATGCACCCCGACCTCGACGCCCTCCTCGCCCTGCACTTCGACCAGGCCACGGGCCGGCGGCGCGTCCTCGACGCCGAGACGATCGTTCACTGCCACCACTACAACGCGCGGCTGCAGCGCACCATCGAATCGGCCTCCGCGGTGGACGGCAAGGCGATCGTCGTCTCCACTGCCGAGGGCGTCTTCGCGGAGCTCCTCGGCCGCGCCTTTCGATCGATAGACGGCGCGGGCGATCGCCGGGCCCTCGCCACGGCGCTCTACTCCACGCTCGGGTACGGCGCGCTCGTCGACGAATCGCTCGCCGAGCCGACAGTGGTCGCCACGCACTCTCACTTCGTCGAAGGCTGGGGGGCAGGCTTCCCCGAGCGGCGTTCGCCCGTCTGCTCCTTCACCGAAGGCTACCTGCAGGCCGCGCTCTCCCTCGTAGAAGGCGCCCCGGTCGGCGTGCGCGAGGTCGAGTGCATGGCCGCAGGCGCGAAGGTCTGCCGCTTCGCCGTGACCCGCGACCGCACGAGCCCGCTCGCGACCTTCCCGCGGGTCGCGCCCTGCGCCTGTCCTCCCTCGCTCGCCGGCGGCATGCGCTCGCCCACCGTTGACGAAGAGGCGATCGTCGCCGCGGTCGCCAAGATGCCGCTCGTGGGCAACGCGCAGGGACTGGTCCCGGCCTTCAACGTCTACCTCGCCAGCGTGCCGGCGGACTTCTACAACCTGGTCAGCGTGCGCTTCGTCGAGGAGATGGCGCAAAAGGGCCTCGGTCGCCCGGCGCAGGCGCAGCTCCAGCACGACGCCGAGACCTGCGGCATCAACACCTTCGGCGGGGTCATCTCGTCTCCCGAATGGGACGCGCTCGTCGGACCCATGCTGCGCGAGGAGCAGGACGCGCTCTTCGGCGTCGTGGCGGTGAGCAACGCGCTCGGCTGGGGCCGCTGGCAGATCGTGAGCCACGAGCCCGCCGAGAGCCTCACGCTCGCCACCTCGAACGGCTACGAGGCGAGCGGCCAGCTCGCGTATCGCGGCCGGAGCGCGGCGCCCTCCTGCTGGATGCTCACCGGCGTCGCGGCCGGCCTCATGGCGCTCATCTACGGCGCGGGCTCGGTGCGAGAGCGCTTCGGCCAGTTCCACGCGCTCGAGGCGGGCTGCCGGGGGACGGGAGCCGTCGCCTGCCGCCACGAGGTGGAGGTGCCCGAATGAGACCCCCGCCTGTCGTCACGCGCCCCTTTCGCGAGGAGGTCCTGGCCTGCCCCGAGCCGCAGACCTTCAAGTACTACCTTCCGCCCGAGGCGACCGAGCTGGCGTGGAAGCGCCTGGCTGCCGCGTACGGTCCCCCGACCCGGCAGGCCGAGCTGCCGCTCGTGACGCTCGAATCGTCCGCGCTCCTGCTGCGGGCCACGCTCTCGGGAAACCCCATCACGGTGATTCGCAAGCGCGGCTGCGCCCCCCAGGACCTGGCGGCCTTCCACGCGCTGATCGGCTACGAGGATGACGCGACCCCCTGACCGACGGTGCGTGACCACCGACTGCCTCGCCGCACCCTACGACGAGCGCTGCTCGCGCGCCATGCTCCTGCTCGACGGCCAGCACCGCGTCGTGGCGATGGACGCCGCCTTCGGTAGCTGGTTCTCCTGCGCCGAGGAGGCCGTGGTGGGCAGGGGCTTCGACGAGCTCGTGAGCCCCCTCGACCGCAGCGGACTCGCGGCGTACTACGCCGGGATGACCGGCGCCCGCGACGCCGAGCTGGATCTGCTCCTGACCCTCCGCGTGACCGACGGCGACCAGCTCGTGCGCGTCACGATCATGCCGCGCGGAAGCGACCGGCTCGCCTTCCTCGAGCTCGCGCAGCCGGGCGGGCTGCTCCACGAGCTCGCGCAGGCCCAGGAATGGTGGCGCACCGTGGTCCGCGAGGCTGCCGACGGCATCGGCATCCTGGACCCCGAGGGGCGCGTGCTCGAGCACAACCCGCGCTTCCTCGAGCTCCTCGCCTTTCGCACGGAGCACGGCGTCCCCCTCACCGAGGACTCGGTCAAGGGGAAGTCGCTCCTCGACATCTTCGCCTCGGAGGCCTTCGCCCCGCTGCGGAGCGCGCTCGAGGCTGCGAAGCCGCGCAACCGGCGTTTCGTCGGCACCGTGCCCCACGCGCGGAGGTGGCTGCACCTCGAGCTGACGCCGAGCTTCAGCGCCGGGCGGCGGCACCGCGGCTACAGCCTGCTCGTGCGCGACCGCACCGCCGAGGAGGAGCTGGCCCGCGCGCGGGAGGAGAGCGCGCACGCGGCCGGCATGGCCGAGATCGCCACGGGGGTCCTGCACAACGCGGGAAACGTGCTGAACAGCGTGAACGTGTCCGCCACGGTGGTCGGCGACCGGCTCCACAAGCTGCGGCTGGATGGGCTGCAGAAGCTGACCTCGCTCCTCACCGAGCAGGGGGAGGGGCTCGGCCGCTTCCTCACCGAGGACCCGCGCGGCAAGCTCGTGCCGAACTTCTTGCGCGAGCTGACGGCGCAGCTCGTGACCGAGCGACAGGAGCTCATCGGCGAGCTCAGCACGCTCCGGCGCCGCGTCGACCATTTGAAGCAGGTGATCTCGGCGCAGCAGAGCTACGCGCGAGGGACGCGCTCCGTGGAGGTCATGCCGCTGGCCGAGGCGGTCGACGCCGCGATCGCCATCGCCATCGGCGAGCTCACCGACTCGGGGCTCCTCGTCGAACGCGACTACGCCACGCTCCCGGCCTTCCCCATCGACCGCCACCGGGTGCTGCAGGTGCTGATCAACGTGCTGCGAAACGCCAAGCAGGCGCTGGTCGCCGCCGCGCCCGCGGAGAAGCGGCTCAGCGTCCGCATCGCTCCCGTGAATGGCTCCCGCGCGGCCATCACGGTCACCGACAACGGGCCGGGCATCGCCCCCGAGCACGCGGCGCAGCTCTTCCAGTACGGCTTCACGACCAAGGCCGAGGGGCACGGCTTCGGCCTGCACGCCAGCGCCGCCGCCGCCCGGGAGATGGGCGGCGAGCTCACCTGCACGAGCCCGGGGCTCGGACTCGGCGCGAGCTTCACGCTCGAGCTCCCGACGAACGCGACGCCGGAGTAACGCGCACGAGCCCGAGCAGCGCGCACGAGCCCGAGCAGCGCGCACGAGCCCGAGCAGCGCGCACGACGCCCGAGCAGCGCGCACGACGCCCGACTAGCCCGCCCGAGCCCCCGGACCTGGAACGCGCCTTGCTTCATCCCAGGGCATGCGCCACACGATGCGACGAGCAGTGGTCCTCCGCCTGCCCTGCGGTCTCTTCATGGGTCTCTTCCTCGGGGCCCTCGTAGGCCTCTCGGGAGGCTGCGCCCGGCCCCCGCGCACGGGCCCACCACCCGAGCGCGGGCTCGAGGGGGAGCGAGCGGCCACCTCCCCCTCTCGCCGCACCTCGGAGAACCGGCCCCGCTGGGGTGCCACGCCCGAGAGGCGGCCCTTCGAAGAGGACGCGATGGACCTCGGCGCCTACGCCGCGCGCAGACGCGCGGGGGATCCGGGCAGCCCGCGGCAGCCTGCGGCAGCGCTCGGCACGAGCCCTCTGCCGAGTAGCGTCGCGAAGGGCGCGAGCACCGCACCCGGCGTGCCGCTCGATTTCTGGGATCAGGTCGGCTCGCTCCTCGAAGGAAGGCCGCCCGGCGCTACACCTCTGGGGTCCCCCCGTCGGTCTGCGGGGGATGCACCGTGAGCACGGGGCAGCGCGAGCGCTGAACCACCCGCTCCGCCACGCTGCCGAGGAGCAGGTGCGTGAGCCCCCGCCGCCCGTGCGTGCCCATCACGATCAGGTCGTAGCCGTTGTTCTCGGCCAGCTCGATGATCTTCCGCAACGGGTCCCCGCGCTCGATGAGCACGCGGATCGGCACATCCCCGACGTTCGGCGCGTCCTGAAGGAAGCGATCCATCTCCTTCGAGACCTGGGTCCGCGTGTACTCGGCGAGGGTCTGCGGCGCCTCGCCCGGGGGAAAGACCATCACCTCGGGGACGATGTAGTGCGGCGTCTCGAGGATGTGCAAGATGTCGACCTCCGCCGCCAGCTTGCGGGCCAAGGCCGCCGCGTGCTGAAGCGCAGACCACGAGCACAGCGAGAAGTCCACGGGGACCAGAATCCGTTTGACGTCGTAGCTCATACGGCCCCTCCAGCGCGCGTTGCGCCCATCTTAGTCGAAGCAAGGCCCATTCCAAGCCCGATCCACCGCCCGATCCACCGCCCGATCCACCGCCCGCGCTCACCGCCCGCGCTCACCGCCCGCGCTCACCGCCCGCGCTCACCGCCCGCGCTCACCGTCTCCGGGCGGCTCCGGGCCCCTCCGGCCGGGCCCCCGGAGCGAAGTTCTCCGGCGGCGGCGGCGAAGGCGTCTGCCATTCGAGCGTCTGGCCCCCCCAAGGATTCGTGGGTGCCGCGGCTCCACGCCGGAGCGACCTCCCGAAGGTCACGAAGGTCATCGCCAGCCCCGCCGCGAGCACGAGCTGCCCCCACACGGCCAGCACGCGAAAGCTCCAGGGAAGCATGGCCCCGGGCGCCGCACCGCCATCCGCTCCGCCGAGCGCCAGCACGCCGCCGAACCCGAGGAGCAGGCCGAGAAGCTGGAGCCCCCAAGCGAGGCGCGCCCAGCCTTCGTGCACCATGCGTCCGGTGAACTTGGGCCACCAGTGGTGAAGCCCTCCGAGGAAGGCCATGGCCGTCCCGCCGAACAGGGTGACGTGGAAGTGGCTGAGCTGGTACGCGCCGTGGGCCGCCGTCGGGCCCCCGGGGCGGAGCGCGACCCACACTCCCGACAGGAGCCCGAGCCCCACGCACACCACGAAGGAGAGCGCGTAGAGCCCGGCCACGGACGGGGCGCGCCGGAGCGGGAGCAGCGCCGGCGCCCAGCCGAGGAGGAGCACCAGCGCCGGGAGCGCGGCCGCCGCGAGGAGCAGGGGGCTCAAGCTCGAGGCGCGGGGCCCCGTGGCGCCGAGGAAGACCAGCACCTCGTACGCGAAGCCGCCCACGCCGAGAGCGGCCAGAAGGCCCACGCAGACCATCACTGCCCGCCGGCTGAGCGGAGCCCGCCCTCCGTGCACGAGCAGTAGCTCGCCGACCACGCCGAGCGCCGGCAGGTTGGCCAGGTAGATCGCCGGGTGCGAGTAGAACCAGAAGAGCTGGTGGGCCATCGCTGCGCCCCCGAGCTCGAGGTGCTCGACGAGTCCGAGACGCCAGGCCTCGAGGCCGCCCACGAGCGCCACCACGGGGAGCGCGACGGTCACGAGAAGCTGCGCCGCCGCCGTCACGTAGAGCGCAAAGCCCAGGTAGCTCACGCCCGAGAGCGCGCGATGCGGGCCCGGACGCCCGTGGATCGTCGCCGCCAGGTTCGCCCCGTTCAGTGCGGAGGAGAGCCCGAGGAGGGCCACCGCCGCCGAGTACACGAGCGCGCGACGCTCCGGCTCGGCGGCGAAGGGGCGATAGAAGACCCAGCTCGGCCCGCTGCCTCCGAGCGCGACCGCCGCGAGCAAGGTCGCGCCGCCCGCCACGTAGAGCCAGAAACCGACGAGCGCGAGCCGCGGCCAGGCCACGCGACGGAGCCCCAGCATGAGCGGCAAGACCAGGTTCCCGAGCGCCCCCGGGATGGCCGGCACGACGAACAGAAAGACCATTCCGAGGCCGTGGAGGTCGAGGAGCTTGTGCCGGAGCTCGGGGCCCACGAGCGGCAGCGATGCTACCGGACCCGCGAGCGCAGCCACGACCGCGGCCAGCGTCCCGAGCGAGAGGAAGCCGAGCGTGGTCCCGAGATAGAGCAGTCCCAGGCGCTTGTGATCGTGGGTCA
This sequence comes from Deltaproteobacteria bacterium, assembly GCA_020848905.1. Lineage (NCBI taxonomy): Bacteria > Pseudomonadati > Myxococcota > Myxococcia > Deltaproteobacteria bacterium. Next base: position 21,567 of record JADLHG010000048.1, on the reverse strand, counting down.
GAAGCCAGGCCCGGACCCCGCCGGGCATCGCGAGATAGCTCGCCGGTGCGACCGGAAAGATCGGAAAGCGATCCGCGCCGGGTCGGGTGCGCATCACCCCACCTTGCGCAGCGTGAGCTCGTCCCCCGACGACACCCCCGCGACGGCTGTCTCCTTGGCGCCCGCCAAGCGGTCGAGCTCCTCCTTCTCGATCACCTCCACCTCGAGCAGGCGGGCCGCAATCGCCGCCAGCACCTCGCGTCGGGTCACGAGCACGCTCTTGGCCCGCTCGAGCTCCGTCTCGACCAAGCGCTTGATCTCCGCGTCCACCAGCTCGGCGGTGCGCTCGCTGTAGAGCTGCTCCCGCGGCCAGGCGGGCAGTTCCCCCCCGAGGAAGCGTGGGCGACCGTCGCCGCCGAGGCCGAGCGGGCCCAGCGCCGGGCTCATGCCGTACTCGAGCACCATGACCCGCGCCAGGTCCGTCGCCCGCTTGAGGTCGTTCGACGCCCCCGTGCTCACCGCGCCGAAGACCAGCTCCTCGGCCGCCCTCCCCCCGAGCAGCGTGGCCAGCTTGTCCTTCAGCTCCTCCTCGCGCATCAGGTAGCGGTCCTCTAGCGGGAGCTGCAGCGTGTAGCCGAGCGCCGCGTACCCGTGCGGGATGATCGACACCTTGTGCACCGGCTCGGCGTTCGGCAGCGACAGCGCCACGAGCGCGTGCCCCGCCTCGTGGTGGGCGACGATGCGCTTCTCGTCGGGGTTCATACAGCGGTTCTTCTTCTGGAGCCCAGCCACGACGCGCTCGATGGCCGCCTCGAAATCTTGCAGCTCCACCGCGTCGGCGTTGCGCCGCGCGGCGAGAAGCGCCGCTTCGTTCACCACGTTCGCCAGGTCCGCGCCCGCGAACCCGGGGGTGCGCGCCGCCACCTTGTCGAGGTCCACATTCGCGCCCAGCTTCACCTCCATCACGTGCAGCTTCAGGATCTCCGCGCGCCCCTTCTTGTCCGGACGGTCCACCAGCACCTGCCGATCGAAGCGCCCCGGCCGCATGAGCGCCGGGTCGAGCACCTCCGGGCGATTAGTGGCCGCGAGCACGATGAGCCCCACGCGCGGGTCGAAGCCGTCCATCTCGGCGAGGAGCTGGTTCAGCGTCTGCTCGCGCTCCTCGTGCGCCCCGGTGTAACCGCCCCACCCGCGCGACTTGCCGAGCGCGTCCAGCTCGTCGATGAAGATGATGCACGGCGCCGAGCCCTGCGCCTGCTCGAAGAGGTCGCGCACGCGCGCCGCGCCCACGCCGACGAACATCTCCACGAACTCGGACCCCGACAGGTTGAAGAAGGGGACCTTGGCTTCGCCCGCGACGGCCCGCGCGAGCAGGGTCTTGCCCGTCCCCGGGGGTCCGAGGAGCAGCACCCCCTTCGGGATCTTTCCGCCGAGGCGACGGAACTTGTCCGGGTGCGCCAGGAACTCGACGATCTCACGCAACTCCTCGACCGCCTCGTCGATCCCCGCCACGTCGGAGAAGGTGATCCCCGTGTCGGACTCGAAGTGAACGCGGGCCTTGCTCTTCTCGAAGGCCATGAGTCCCCCCGAGCCCTGCCGCATGGCCCCCGCGGCTCCGCGAAAGAGAAACCAGACGATCCCCACCCCGAGGAGCAGCGGCGCGATCCAGACCCAGAAGAGCTGACCGAACCCCGAGGAGGCCGACCACTCGTAGGGCACCCCCGCCTCGTCGAGGAGCTTCAGCAGCGCCGCGTCGTCGGGGACGCGCCCCGCTTGCCACGGACGCACGGCCTTCTCCTTGGCTCCCTTGGCGGCCGCGCGGGGAAAGGCACGCACCCAGTCCGGCGAGAGGGTCACGCGCTCGAAGCGCTTCTCGCGCACTCCCTGCTTCAGCTCGCTGTAGGCCACGCGCTGCACGTCGCCGCGGTCGAGACACCGCTGCAAGACCATCACGCCGACGAGCCCCGCCACGAGCCAGATCAGAAACGAGCTCGTCCCGAGGGGAAGACGGCGTTGCGGCGCCCCGTCGGGAGACTCCCGGGGCTTCTCAGGTCCCAGGCGCAGGCTCTTTCGACGGTTCGCCATCGGGCCTCTCGCGGGGTCGGCGCGCTAGCGACGCTCCGTGGCGGTCTTCTCGTGTCGCAACGTGTAACGCTTGCTGCGCGCTACGGGCTTCTCGACTCCGCGACCGATGAGCTCGAGCAGGTCGGCCACGGTGACGATCCCAACCAGCCTCTGCCCGTCCACGATCGGCAAGCAGCCGATGACGTGGCCCCGCATGAGATTCGCGGCCTCCCGCACGGTGGTAGTGGGCGACGCGGTGACCACCGACTCGGTCATCAGCTCGCCGACGGTCGTGCCCACGCGCCGGTGCATCCCGCGCGGGCCCCCGAGGTCCCGGTCGGAGATTACGCCGACCACCCTGCCCTCCTCCACCACCACCAGGTGATGCACCTTGTGCACCTGCATCGTGGTCCAGGCCTCCTCGGCCGCACCGTCCGGCGCTACGTTCAGGACACTCGCCGTCATGATGTCTTGAAGCCGCATCTGCTCCTCCCTGCACGGCGCTCCGCCGTGAACCCCCATCCCTGTGCCTTCGTCGCAGGAGGTGCAATCGTCATTCCAGCACGGGGCGGTGCGGCGCCACGACGCACCTCGTGGAACGCGTCTTGCTATTAACCAGCGTGAACCCAGAAGCGAGGATGGCGATGGTGAGTGTGCAAAAGATACTCGTCCCGGTGGACTTCTCGGAGTGCTCGTGGGCCGCCATGCGCTACGCGGCGTTCCTGGCGGCGAAGCTGGGCGCCACGCTCGATCTGGCCCACGTGTGGGAGCCTCCGCGGCACGTCGCGCCCGAGGTGATGATCCGCCGCCCCGGAGAGCCGGATCAGCGCTTGGTCGACTTCGCGCGCAGTGAAGCGGGCACGCAGATGCAGCACTTCCTGGCCGACCTCGAGCGCGAGGGGGTCGCGGGGGCGCAGGGCTGGCTCGAGTCGGGCGACGTGCTGGAGAGCATTCTCGGCCTCGTGAAGCGCGAGGGCTACGACCTGATCGTGATGGGCACGCACGGGCGACGTGGCCTGGCGCACCTGGTGATCGGCAGCGTGGCCGAGAACGTGGTTCGCCGGGCGAGCTGCCCCGTGATCACGATCCACGGCGCTCCGGGACGTAGCCGCGCCACACCGCCGGTCCTTTAGTCACTGCGGGGTGACTACACAGAGGCCGTGCGCGGCTTGAACCAGGTCGCGGCGCGGTACTCCGCCTCGGCCTGGGTCCAGGCCCACTCCGCGTCCTCGTCGGAGGTCTGGTCGAGAAGCTGCGCCGCTCGCACGCGAACGTACTCCATGACCGCCTCGGGCAGCGGATCTCGCAGCCCGCGCGGCCGGGGGCGCGGAGGCAGACGCTCCCGTTCCCCCTCCCATGATGCATACAGCGACATGGTCCTCCTCCCTTCGATGCGCTACGCGCGTCGTAGTCAACCAAGCAAGCGACGTACCACCGACCGCAACGGGCCGCCTCGCGAGGAGATGGCCGCCGACGGCTTCCGCGCGCTCTCGGGCGGTCTGGGTCAGAGAGGGGCCGGCTCGTCGCGCCCCTCCAGGCCCCGGGGTCAAGGTGGCCCCAGTCTTCGCGCTGCGCCCCGTGCGGCCGAGTCATCGGGGCTCTCACCGCAACGGCCGATCCGCAGGAAAGCGGATCTGCTCCGAGGTCGCGCGAGCTGCACGGGCCGCGCGGGCCGGCAGCGTACGCAGCCCGGCCTCGCGGCCGGTGGTACGTCGATTGCTCCAGCCTGAGGGATGGGCTGGTTTCGCCGCGCCTCTCGCTCCAGCGTACTCGCGCTGCTCGTTGCGGCAGGGTGTGCCACGCAACCCGGCCCCGCGGGACCTCCCAGCACGGAGAGTCGCCCGCGTGACGGGGCGTACCGCTGGCTTCCGGCCGCGCGTCAGCTCGACGCGGCGCTGGCAGAGGTGACGGCGCGCGTGCTCCCGAGCGTGGTAGGCGTGGCCGCCGTGCGCACGTTCCAGCGCCCCCCCGGCACGGGAAACGACGAGGGGCCGCTCGGCGCTGCCCCCGGGTCCTCCTTGCACCGCGAGGCGGCGGCACCCGGTCCCCCGGCGCGAGAACGGTCCGTGGGCTCGGGGGTCATCGTCTCGCGCGAGGGCCTCGTGCTCACGAGCCATCACGTCGTGGAGCTCGCCACGCGGGTCGAGGTCACGCTGCTCGACGGGCGAACCTTCGCGGCGACGGTGGTCGGCACCGACCCGGAGACGGACCTCGCGCTCCTTCGGCTGCGAGCGCCGCCCCCCGGACTTCGCCCGTTGCCCCTCGGAAACTCCGACCGCGCCGCGCTCGGAGGCCTCGTGCTCACCGTGGGCAACGCCTACGGCGAGGGGCACGCGGTAGGGCTCGGAGTCATCGCCGCGCGGCGGCACATCAGCCTCGGGGCGATCGCGGACGAGGAGTTCCTGGTCACGGACGCCGCGATCACGCCGGGCAGCTCGGGGGGCGCGCTCGTGAACCTGGATGGAGCGCTCCTGGGACTCAACGCCGCCTTCCTCTCCCCGGGCGGCGGCTACCAAGGGATCGGCTTCGCCGTCCCGTCGAGCACGGTGGCTCCGATCCTGGCGGGGCTGCTCCGCCGCGGTCGCTTCGTGCGAGGCTGGCTCGGCGCGGAGCTTCGCGACCTCGGCGGCGATCGCGCCGCGCTCTACGGGCTACCGGGCGGCACGGGGGTCGAGGTCGCGTCGGTGGCGACGGGTGGCCCTGCCGAGCGCGCGGGGCTGCGCGCCGGGGACGTCCTCCGCTCGCTCGGGACCCAGAGCACGGGCACGGGCCGCGAGCTCCGGCGCGCCCTCGGTCGCCACGAAGCCGGCACGACGGTGGCGGTAGAGCTCGTGCGCGGCGGGCAGACCCGCTCGGTGCGCGTGCGTCTCGCCGAGGCTCCCCCGCGGACCCGCCCCGGCCTGCACCTCGGCGAGCAAGACGGGCCCCTCGGCGGCTTCACCATCGGCGAGCTGGACACCGCATCGCGACGCCAGCACCAGATCCCGCTCGCGATTCGCTCGGGCGTGGTGGTCCTCGCGGTCAGCTCCACGGGACGCGGCGCCTCGTCCGGCCTCGTGCCTGGCGACGTGCTGCTCGCGCTGAACGGCGCGCCGCTCGCCTCCACGGCCCGTTTCGGCGAGGTCTATCGACGGAGCGCCGGCCGCTTCCTGCTGGTGCTCTACTACCGCAACGGGAGCGTGGTCTACACCATGCTCCGTCCGTAGCAGCCGCGGAGAGCCGCGCCGAGAGCCGCGCCGAGAGCGACGCCCTAACCCCCGAGCGCCGCGATCTTGAGCTGGCGCGCGCGCTCCTTCAGAAAGGCCCGGCCCCGTCGCGCGGCCTCCATGGCCCGGTCGCGATCGTGGTCCCCGGCGATCTCGAGAATCATCGCCCCGTGAAAGCCCCCACGGTCGAGCTGCCCGAGGAGCTCGTCCCAGGAGATCTGTCCCTCTCCGGGCGGCAGATGATCGTCACGCTGCCCGCGATTGTCGCTCACGTGCAGCATCCACAGGTGTCCGGAGAGCTTGGGAACGGCCGTCTTCAGGTCCCCCGAGAGCGCCGCGTGCCCCGTGTCCAGGCAGCAGCCCACGTCGGTGCTCGAGAGCGCGCCCATGATCCAGAGGAGGTCGCGCACGTGCCCCGAGAAGAGGTGCGGGAGCATGTTCTCGAGGACCAGCGCCATCCCGAGCTCCCGGCAGCGCCGCGCCACGGTATCGAGCACCATCACGGCCCGCTCGAAGCGTTCGAAGCGCTCGGCCGGGGGCATCCCGCCGCGCTCGGGTCCCGGGTGAATGACGAAGTAGCGCACCCCGAGACGCGCCGCCGACTCCGCGGCCTGGAGCATCTCGCGCTGCGAGAAGTCGCGGTGCCCCGCGTCCAGCGCCGTGATGTCGATCCGCTCGGCGAAGGGGGCGTGAAAGGAATAGGCCTCGAGACCGAGCTCCTGGATGCGCTGCGCCGCGCGCTCGACCGCCTCGCGGTCGTGGTAGTCGAGGTGCGCCGGAAAGGAGCAGACCTCGATCTTGCCGAAACCGCCCTGCCGGATCGTCTCCAGGCAGTCAAAGATGCTCGTCTGGTAGAAACAGCCGGTTGACAGGCCAATGGGCCAATCGCTCATGGCAGATCCTCGCGCGTAGGGACTCGCGGTACGGGACCAGATTCGCGGTGCAGCTCGAATCCAGACAGTACCCCTTCTCGCGACTCGACTGGCAGTTGAAATCCACGAGCTCGTCCTCGCCGGCCACGACCAGCCCGGCGAAGAGGCGGGTGTAGAAGTCCGCGCGCGCGCCCGGGCTGTAGTGCTCCCACATGCCGCCCCAGGCGTAGTCGCGCTCGAACTTGGAGCGGAGCAGCCCCGCCACGTGCCGGGGATGCCACCCCAGGCCGAGCAGGGTACGCACCACGAGCTGCATCCCCGTCGGGGTGAGCAAGAGGTCGTTCGGCTGCTCGAGGATGATGCGGATGCACGGAGGGAGCGCGTCCGCCGGCAGGAGGTCGTAGGTCTCGGGCCACGCCTGCGGCGGGTCGGGCTCCTGCTGATAGAACCAGTCGTGGAAGCGCGCGAGCCGTCCCCCCGCGTACTCGAGGGCCAGGCGATGGGTGCCAGCCGAGGCGTCCGGAATGCGCGTGTGGCACCGCTCGGCGAGCGCTTCGACGGCCAGGGGGTCGCGCATGGTCTGCAGCGCATCGCGCTCGCTGAGCCCCTCCGCGGGGATGACCCAGAGGGGGGGCAGCGCCTCCACGTGGAGCTCGCCCATCACCTCGCGCTGCTGCTGGAGCTTCAGGTACGGGCTGAAAGGAAGGCGAATGGCCCGCGTGTGGAGCGGGTCGCCGTACTCGGAGATGTCGATCGAAACCACCTCTCGCCCGCGCTCCGAGGGTCCCGCCGCGACGGCCGTGAGCTGCACCGGGACCGGGGAACGAGGCCCCGCCGCCCGCTGCACGCGGTGCGCGAGGTACTCCATCACCAGGCCGAGGCCCGAGAAGGCCGCCCCGAGCTCCAGCTCCACGTTCTCGCCGTTCGGCCCCTCCACCTGGCGGTAGCGCTCCTCGAGGTAGCGCGGCACGCGCCCGAGCTGCACCAGCCGGTGGTAGGCCTTGGTGGCCCGCCGCACGCGCCAGACGAAGTGATGGCCTCGGCCCGTGACGAGCTGCAGGGCCGCGATGCCGAGGCGCGCGAGCTCGTGGCGAATACTCTCCACCACGGGGCGCTGCGCGGCGAAGGCCCGCTCGGGCGAGAGGTAGGGCTCGCAGGGGAAGTCGAAGTTCACGTACTCGACGTCCAGGTGCACGATGAGGGACGCGCGATCCCAGAGCGAGCGGTAGACCTCGCACCCGCGCTCGACGGAGCGCCAGAGCGTCGCGGGGGGCCGCGGGGGATAGCGCAACGGCCCGCTCCGCTCGTCGGCCGCGGCCACGTACACGGCGGCGGAGCGCTCGAGGGACGGGCCACCGAGAAACTCGAGCATCCGCGCCTGCACGGCGGTCAGCGCGTGTGCGTGAGCTCCCGTCCGGGGCGGGCGCAAGCGAACCGGCTTCTTCGTCTGGCAGAGCGCCGTCTCGAACAGGCGCACGACGTCGGTCATTGCTGGGCCACTGCCTGGGCGGCCTTGGGGGGCCCCTTCGGGCCGCGCACGGTGAGCACCGGGCAGGCCGCCCGCCGCACCACCTGCTCCGCCACGCTCCCGAGGAAGAAGTGCGAGAGCCCTCGGCGCCCGTGCGTGCCCATCACCACCATGTCGTAGGCCCCCGACTGCGCCTCTTCCAGGATCGACGTGACGGGCTGACCGAGCACGATCTTGGTGCGGACGAGCTGCCGCCGCTCGGGGGAGAGGGCCGCGAGGAAGCGCTCCATCTCCTTCCCCGCCTCGGCCATCGCGTAGTCCGACAGGCTCTGCTCCTGGTTTCCGGGGAAGAAGATCACCATCTCGGGCAAGACGTGCTGCGGCGGCTTCCAGACGTGCAGCAGCACCAGGGTCGCCGAGGTGCGCGTCGCCACCTCGAAGGCCTGGTCGAGCGCGGCCCACGAACAGGACGAGAAGTCCACCGGGACGAGGATTCTGGCCATCATCATGCACTCCGCAGGAGCCCAGTGCGAGAGGCTGCAAGGCACGTTCCACGGAGAAGAGGGCTCCGTTCTCCGCGGCGTGGGGCAGGCGTCCCGGCACGAAGCGGACCGGCGCGACCCGCATCGCCTCGGGAGCCCGGGGCCGGAGAGTCAGGGTGACCCGACGCACCACCGAAGCAGCCCCGCTCCGGGCCACCGTGGCCCTCGACCACTGCGCGAGCGCACGAGCCCTGGCGACGCGGGCCGCAGATCCACGCTGGCATGGCGATTGCTGCCGTTATTCAGTGGGTGCTCCTGGATCCCGGGACCTGTGGTCCGACGAGGGAGCCATGCGAAGTCGCGCGACAGATCGCCTGCATCGTGGCCACCGCGCCCGCGCGTTGGCGAGCGTCGTCGTAGCCGCGAGCCTGGGCTTGCTCGTCGGAATACCCGCTGCGTGGGGCCAGGGCGCGATTCTCCCCCCGGATGCGGCGACCGCCCCCGAAGCCGGGCCTCGGGACGGAGGCTCGCTCCGCCCGCTGCCGGTTCCGGACCAGCTCGCATCGAGCATCGCGCCGCTCGTCCCGGGAGACCACGTGGTGAGCGCCCCACCGTCGGGCTGTGACGTGGAGACGGGGTGCGGCGGCTCCGGCGCGCTCGCGGGGCTGCTCCTCGTGGCCGCGGTGGTGCTGGTATCGCGTCGCCGGCCTTCCGACTCGATGCCGCGCGTGCCTTCGCTGGAGACCAAGGACCCGAACGCAAGGCGGCATCCAATGACGGAGGAACACCGCCAGCTCGACGCGCAGGTCGTGCCGATCGCGCGTCTCGTCGCCGCGCCTCCCCGCAGGCCCGCCGACGCCCGCGAGAGGAAGGCCTGGGCGCGCGACCTGGCGAGCGCGCTCGAGGGACTCGCGCGAGCCCTCACGCTGCACTTCGAGCGGGAGGAGCAGGGAGGGTTTCTGGCCGACGTGGTGGAACGGCATCCGAACCTGAGCCGCTCGGTCGCCGCGCTGCGCGACGAACACATCGTGATTCGAACCGAGCTCGCGGAGCTCGTCGCGCTCCTGGCCTCCGGCGAGACCCCGCCCGAGGTGGTGCGTGCGAAGACCACGCAGACGCTCCGTCGCCTGGCGAACCACGAGCTGGCCGAGGACGACGTCTTTCAGGAGGACTACTTCGACCGCCGGCAACACTACGCGGGCGAGGCCAACCATCAAAACGGCCGGTCGTGAAGGAGCAGGACACCGTGAAGGAGACCCCCATGGCAGCCCTCGAGCGCATCCTGGTCCCGGTCGATCTCTCCGCCTGTTCGATGCGCGCGCTGAACTACGCGCTCTGGCTGGCGGGGGAACACGGCGCGCAGCTCGACGTGCTCTACGTCTGGCACTCGAGCGTGGCCGCGACGCCTTCCCCGTTTCGCACCGACGCGATCTCGTTCGGCGAGGCCGCGCTGGACTACAACATCGGCGAGGCGCGGCTCGAGCTCGAGACCTTCCTCTCGGGGATCGAGACCGACCGCAAGCCCATGCGGCGCGCCGACGTGGTCGAGGGAGGTCCCCTCGACGCGATCCTGGAGCGCGCGAAGAGCGGCGCGTACGACCTGATCGTGATGGGCACCCACGGACGAACGGGCCTCGCGCGCGTCACGCTCGGCAGCGTCGCGGAGCGCGTGGTCCGGCAGGCTCCCTGCCCCGTGCTCACCGTCGGAGGCAGCAACGCGGAGAAGGAGTGGGAGAAGAAGAAGTAGCTCAGATAGCCGGCGAGGGATCCCCCGCAGGGCTGCTCGCGCGCTTCTCCTCCAGCGCCTTGCCCGCCCAGTCCACGAGGTCCCACTCCGTCAGAATGCCCACCAGATCCCCGCGCTCGACCACGGGAAGGCAGCCAAAGTTGTTCTGGCGCATCAGCTCCACGGCAGTGGTCAGCGGCGTGTCGGGGGAGACCGTCGTCACCCCCTGCGTCATCACGTCCCCGGCGCGGATGGTGCGCTTGACGCGCTGCCGCCCGAACCACTCGTTCTCCTCCGTGCTGAAGGAGGCGGTGGTCTCGGCCAGGACGCGCAGCAGGTCCCGATGGGTGACGAGCCCCACGAGCCGGCCTTCCTGGACCACGGGAAGGTGCCGGCAGTGCGCGAGCTTCAAGATCTCCTCGGCGAGCGCCAGGTCCTGCTCCACGTCGAGCGTGACGACGTTACGCGACATGAGATCCGCCACGATCGATGGTGCCACGTTGCCCATTCCGCGTTTCCTCCCGAGGCGGCGCCACGCGCCGCGTACGGATCCTTTCGAAGCAATGCGTATGCCACGACGGACCTCGGGGGCCCCATCCCGCTACGCGCCCCCGAGCACCCCCACCGTGAGGCGCGGTGGAATGGACCTTGCTTCGTTTTCACGGTAGAGCGAGAGCCGGAGGGTGCAACCGATGTTCAAGATCGGAAAGATTCTCGTCCCCGTCGATTTCTCCGAATGCTCGCGGCACGCGCTGGAGTGGGCGCTCGACCTGGCCTCGAAGGTAGGGGCCAAAGTGCACGTCTTTCACGTCTGGGATCCCCCGAGCTACCTCCTGCCCGACGTCACGGTCTTCGTGCCCGGGCAGCCCCCCCTAACCATGAGCCAGTACGCCAAGGCGCACGCGCTGGAGGAGATGGCCGCCTTCCTGGCGAAGGTCGACCGGCCGCGCGAGGTCGCGCTGGATACCGAAGCCGTGGCAGGGGTGGCCGCCGACGAGGTGCTCAAGCTGGCCGAGCAGCAGGCCTACGACCTGATCGTCATGGGGACCCACGGTCGCACCGGAGTGCAGCGCGTCTTCCTCGGCAGCACCGCCGAGAAGGTCGTCCGCCGCGCGACCTGTCCCGTTCTGACCCTGCGCCAGCCCGAGAAATAAAACCGGCAGGGTGGGTGCCGGGTCGAAAAGGCCCCCGGCGCGCTTCCCTCCACGGATCCCTCGGGCCCTCCTGACACGAACCCTCGATACAGAGGCGGCGCGTCGGGTAAGCTCCGCCGATGTTCCGGCACACTATCGATCCGCTAGAGGCCCCGTTCCGTGGGGCCGTCTCACGCACGCTGTCTCCCATCCGCGCCACGTCGCGACGGCTCGGTTGCGTGGCCCTGCTGGCCGGGTGCGGAGCCCTCGCTCTCGCGTGCGGCGAGACTGCGCCTCCCGAAGCGCTCAACGCCACGGTGACCACCGAGGGCGTGCGCTTCGAGCTGGGCTCAGGGTGGGTCCGGCTACGCCCCCTGGCGCGCCTCGAGGGGGCCTGGCGCGGAGGTGGAAAGGACGGTCCGTGTACGGTCAGCGGTCAGCGCCTCGCCTGCCCCGTGGGCCCCGCCGGAGAGGCGAGCGTGGAGCTCGGACGCAGCGACGGCGTGCACCTGCGCTTCGTCGCGCGACAGCCGGTGACCCTCGAGGGGCTGGCGCTCGGCGGCGACGCCCGCCTCCCCGGGGCCCGCGGCTGGCTTTCGAACGGGTTTCAATCCTGGTCGCAGAGCGGCGTGCTGGCCCTCGGTCCTCCGCGCCCGGCCGCGGAGCTCGCCGAGGCGCTCGCGACCGTGGGGGATGCCGAGGTGCTGCGCCGCGGGGAGACGCACTCCTGGTGGTACACCTTCGTCGGCGGCGGCGAGCTCTCGCTCGTGGCGGGGGTCCTCTCCACGGCGCGCTTCAAGTCCTACGTCACCGTCGAGCGCGGCGCCGACGACACGCTCGCCCTGCGCCTGACGAGCGGCGGCACGGGCGAGGCGGTGCGCGTGCAGGCCGGGGACGTTCTGGAAGGAGAGGGGTGGCAGATAGGCCTGGGCCGCGACCTCCCCGCCCTCCTCGCGTCCTACGGGGCGGGGCTCCCTTCCCGCCGACGAGGGAAGCCGCGCCCCGCGCCGGCCGGGTGGAACTCCTGGTACGAGCTCTGGGCCGACGTGGACGAAGCCTCCGTGCGGAGAAACGCGCCGCGCGCCAAGGAGCTCCTCGGGCCGCTCCTGAAGCAGGGCGAGTCTCCCTTCATCGTGGTGGACGACGGCTGGCAGGAGCGCTGGGGGGACTGGACGCCGAACGCGAAGTTTCCGTCGGGGCTCGCCGGACTCGCCAAGGACCTCACCGCCGCGGGCTTTCGCATGGGCGTCTGGCTCGCGCCGCTGCTCGTGGACGAAGGGAGCAAGACCGCCCTCGAGCACCCCGAGTGGCTCCTGCCCGACGTGAGCTACGTGCACCCCCTCGGCACGCGCATGCGCATCCTCGACGTCACGCATCCCGAAGCGGCCACCCACCTGCAGTCCGTGATCATGCGCCTCGTCGGCTGGGGCTACCGGCTGCTGAAGATCGACTTCCTCTTCGCCGGCACCTACGAGGCGCGCCGCACCCGCCCGCTCACGGGGATGCAGGCCTACCAGCTCGCGCTGGACCTGATCCGCAAGGCCGCGGGTGAAGAGACGCTGCTCGTCGGCGTGGGCGCACCGCCGATAGCGGGCTTCGGTCTGCTCGACGGCTGGCGCCTCGGCAACGACATCGCGGTGCAGAACCTCGGCCCGTCGTGGTTCTTCCTCCCCAATCAGGCGCGCAGTCTGGCCGCGCGCTGGCACCTCTGCTCCGTCGTGCTCTGCGACGCGGACCCGGTCCTTCTGCGCACGCTCCCCGAGGAGCAGGTGGGCGTCGGGGGCTGGCTCGCCGCGCTCGCGGGAGGCGCGCTGTTCCTGTCGGACGACCTGAGCCAGCTCACCAAAGACCGGCTGACCCTCGGCGTGGACCCCACCCGCGCGGCGCTTGCCACCGGGGGCCTCGCCGGACGGCCCGAAGAGCTCGTCCCCGCCTCTCCCCCCCTCGCCCTCGCCAACGCGTTCGTGGATCACCTGCGGGCCCGCAACGATCACGTGCTCCCCGCCCTCTGGCGTCTCCCCGACGGACGCCGCGTGGCGCTGAACTTCACCGAGGCCCCGCTCGCCGTCGAGGGCACGACCGTACCGCCTCGCGCGGCGCGGCTGCTCGCCCGTGCGCCGCCGCCGTGACCCCCGGCACAGGCACGACGTAGTCTATCGGCCACACGCGCTCCGTGGCATGATGGAGCCCGCGCTCTGGGGGAGTCCGGATGACCTCGGCACCGATTCTTCTCGTCGAAGACAACCCCGTCACGCGCGAGGGGATCTGTTTCGCGCTCGCGGGCGCCGGCTATCAGGTGCACGAGGCCCACACCGCCGCCCAGGCGCTCGAGCTCCTCGCGCGCCAGCGCCCCGCGCTGATCATCCAGGACCTCCAGCTCCCCGACATGGACGGCTGCGAGCTCGTGCTCCGGCTTCGCGCGCTGCCCGCCGGCCGCGACGTGGCCGTGGTCGGGATCAGCGGGCTCCTCTCTCCCGAGCACGAGCAGCGGGTGGCCTCGGCCCCCTTCAGCGCGGTGCTCTTCAAGCCGCTCGACCCGCACCAGCTCCTCCGCACCGTCGAGGCCCATACGCTGCGGCCGGGAGCGGCGCTGCCCACCCCCGGACGCGAGCGCCGCATCCTCGTCGCCGACGACAACCCGATGCAGCTCGAGCTATTCCGGGCGCGCCTCTCGCAGCTCGGCTTCGTCGTCGAGCTCTGCCGCGACGGCCGCGAGGCTCTGGCCGCCGCGCGGGTCCGCGCTCCCGACGCGGTGCTCACCGACGTGCTGATGCCGGGGATGGACGGCTTTCAGCTCTGCCTGGCGCTGCGCGCCGACGACGCCCTCTCGCAGATCCCGGTGATCCTCGTCAGCTCGCACTATCTGGAGGCGCAGGACCGCGCGCTGGCCGACAAGGTCGGCGCGAGCGGCTTCGCCCTGCGCACGGCCGGCGCGGACGGGGTGGTGGCCGCGCTCCTCGAGGCGCTCGACTCCCGCGCGGCGCCGCGGCCCACGGGAGACTCGGCCGTGCTCGAGCTCGAACACCTCCAGCGCGCCGTCGCGCAGCTCGAGCGGCAGGCCACGATCAACGTGGGTCTCGTGGAGCGCTGTGCGATCCAGGGGGCCGCGCTCTCGGTCCTGAGCAGCATCGCCGAGGGCCTCGCCCGCGAGGGCAGCCTCGCGCACGCGCTCCGCGACGCTCTCCACCACTGTCTGGAGGCGGCCGGGCTCAGCGCGGCGGCGCTCTACCTCGCCGACGGGCAGCTCGCCCCCATCCCGCACCTGCAGGTCGGGTGCGAGGCCCTGGCCGGCGACGCCTGGCGCGAGGCCTTCGGCGTCCCCGAGCTCTTTCGCCGCGCGATGCAGACCCAGACGCTGCTCGTCGCTCCATCGGCGCTGGTCCCCGAGCCGCTCGGCCGGGCCTTTCTCGGGCGCGCCGGCGACGCGACCGCTGCGCTTATCGCCCCGCTCGTGGGCCAGCAGAAACCGATGGGCGCGCTCGTGCTCCTCTCCACGGTGCGCGACTTCGCGGGGACCGACTGGCGCACCTTCGCCGTGACGGTGGCCGGCCAGCTCGCCCAGGCCATGACCTTCGGCGCCACCGTGGAGCGCCTTCGCGCCTCGGAGGAGCGCTCGCGCACTCTCATGGAGAACGCCCTCGACGGGGTGTGCGTGCTGACTCTCGACGGGCGCATCCTCGAGGCCAACCGCCGCGCGGAGGAGCTCCAGGGGCTGCCACGGGCCGAGCTGGTGGGACGGTCGATCTTCTCGCTCATCGCCCCCGAGACGATGGAGAGCGCCCGCCCGGTCTTCGCCCGGCTCCTCACCGAGGGGGTGGCGCGGGTGGACGATGTGGTCCTGCTCCGGCCGGACGGCACCATCCAGCTCGTGGACATCAGCGCCTCGGTCGTCGACGTGGAGAGCGAGCGGCTGCTCTTCGTCACCTTGCGCGACGCGAGCGGCCGCGCCGAAATTCTCGATGCCCTGCGCACGAGTGAGGAGCGTTTTCGCAGCCTCGTGGATTCTCTCGACGACGTGGTCTTCACCGTCGGGCGGGACCACCGCTACACGAGCGTCTTCGGCGGCTACAGCACGGAGGCACAGACGTACGCGCCGCGCTACATTGGAAGGTCGCCCGAGGAGATCCTGGGTCCCGAGCTCGCGCGCCCTCACGACGCGGCGATCGGCCGGGCCCTCGCCGGAGAGCGGGTGATCTTCGAGTGGGACTTCCTGCACGAGGGGGCCACGCGCACCTTCCAGACCGTCGTCTCTCCCCTCCGCCAGAGCGACGGCGAGACGGTGGGGGTGGTGGGGGTGACCCGCGACCTCACCGACCAGAAGCGCGCGCAGGCCCAGCTCCTGGTCTCGGACCGGCTCGCGTCGGTGGGGATGCTGGCCGCGGGCGTGGCGCACGAGATCAATAACCCTCTCGCGTCGGTGATCGCCAACCTGGACCTCGCCGCGCGCGACCTCGCCGAGGCAGGGCGGCATAACCCCGGGGCGTCCGGGCTCACCGAGGCCGCCGACGAGCTTCGCGACGCCCGCGAGGCCGCCGACCGCGTGCGACAGATCGTGCGCGACCTGCGCATCTTCTCGCGCGGGGGCGAGGAGCACCGCGGCGCGGTGGACCTGCGCCGCATCCTCGACTCCAGCCTGCGCATGGCCTGGAACGAGATCAAGCACCGCTCGCGCCTGGTGAAGGACTACGGCGTGGCCCCGCCCGTCGAGGGGACCGAGTCCCGCCTGGGCCAGGTCTTCTTGAACCTGGTGGTGAACGCCGCGCAGTCGATCGAGGAGGGGCACGCCGAGGCGCACGAGATCCGGGTCACGACGCGCACCGATGCCGACGGACGCGCGGTGGTGGAGATCTCCGACACCGGCTCGGGGATGCCCCCGGAGGTGCTGCGCCAGCTCTTTACGCCGTTTTTCACCACCAAGCCTGTCGGCCAGGGGACGGGGCTCGGCCTCTCGATCTGCCAGCGCATCGTGAGCGGCCTGGGGGGCGAGATCTCCGTCGAGAGCGAGGTCGGCGTGGGGAGCACCTTCCGCGTGACGCTCCCCGCCGCGCGACCCGACAGCGGCGAGCAAGCCCAGGTCCGGCCGACCGTCCCCGACGCGCGGCGGCGCGGCCGCGTGCTGGTGATCGACGACGAGGAGATGATCGGTCGCACCGTGCGCCGCAATCTCTCGCGGGACCACGACGTCGTGGCGCTGACGAGCGCGCGCGAGGCGCTCGAGCGCCTGGCCACGGGAGAGCGCTTCGACGTGATCCTCTGCGACCTGATGATGCCCGAGATGACCGGGATGGAGCTCCACGACGAGCTCAAGCGCAAGAACCCCGAGCTCGCGCAGCAGATGATCTTCCTCTCGGGCGGCGCCTTCACCCCGAAGGCGAGGGCCTTCCTCGACCGGGTGCCGAACCTGCGGGTGGAGAAGCCCTTCGACCTGCAGCAGATCCGCGCCCTCGTGAACGAACGGATTCGCTGAGCGTGTCGCGAAAGACCGTCAGCGCGGCGTAGCGGGCGCGTCGGGGAGCGGAAAGATGTCCCCCCACAGGCGCGAGCCTCCGTCCACGTAGAGCGTCACGCCCGTGACGTAGCTCGCGGCCGGCGAGCCGAGAAAGACGATCGGCACCGCCACCTCGTGCGTCGTGCCGAGCCGCTTGAACGGAATGGCCTGCGCCGTGCGCGCGACGAGCTCCGGCGGATACTGGTCGAGCCCCGAGCTCTGGATGATCCCCGGCGCCACCGCGTTCACGCGGATCCCGTACTGCGACCACTCCACGGCAAGCGTCTTGGTCAGGTTGTCCACGCCGGCCCGCGCCGCCCCGGTGTGCACCATGCCGGCGAAGCCGCGATAGACGTTCGCGATGACGTTCACCACCGCGCCGCGCCGCGCCGGGATGAAGGCCTTCTGCGCCGCCTCCTGCGTGACGTACCAGGTGCCCGAGAGGTTGTTGCGGATCACCGCGTCCCAGCCCTTGCGCGAGAGCGACTCGGCCGTGGTCGGGAACTGCCCCCCCGCGTTGTTGACCAGCACGTCCAGCCGACCGAGCTCGTCGAGCGTGCGGCGGACCAGCGCCTCCACCTGCTCGGGCTCGCGGATGTCGCAGGTCAGCTCGAGGCAGAGCCCCCCCTGGTCGCGGATGGCCTGCGCCGCCACGGCCAGCCGCTCGGCCTTGCGGCTGGCGATCACCACGCGCGCCCCGAGCCGCGCCGCGAGCTCCGCCGTGGTTCGGCCGATTCCGGTCCCGCCGCCGGTAATCAGCCATACCTGTCCCGCCAGCAAGTCCGCGCAAAAAGGAATACTCGTCTGCATGCCACTCCTCCGCCTCAGAGCCGAGGTCCGCACGAGGCGCCCGGCCAAGCTCGCGCGCGGTACGGGTCACATTGACTTGCCGCGCTCCCCCGCGCCATAGTCCGGCGACGCGGTCGTTCTTAGCAAGGAGGTAAGCATGGCGCGACTACTCTCGACGACGGTTCTTCTGGGGCTGCTCGTCGGCTGCGGCAGCAAGCCGTTCATCAGCAGCGAGGCAGGCGCCGGGGGCGACGGCGGTACGGGCGACGATGCGAGCTCGATCTGGAACGACTCGGGAGGCCCTATCGGCGGCGGCACGCCCACTTGCCCCGGGAAGGAATCCAGCATCACGGGCACGGTCTTCGCGCCGAACGGCACCGACCCCGTCCCCGGGGCCACGGTCTTCATCCCGTCGCGCGTGCCCGAGCTCTTCCCTCCCGACGTGAAATGCGAGGTCTGCGGCACCTACGGCAACAGCACGAACCTCTGGTTCGGCACGAGCAAGTTCGACGGCACCTTCGAGCTGAAGAACGTCTGCCCCGGCAAGTACACGCTCGTCTTCCAGAACGGCCGCTTCCGCCGCGTGATCGAGGTGAACGTGCCGCCGAGCGGTACGCTGAAGCTGACGGTGAACGAGACCCGCCTGCCCAAGCGCACCGGCGAGGCGCACAAGGGCGACTCGATCCCCAAGATGGCCGTGGCCACCGGCGACTACGACAAGATGGAGTGCGTGCTGCGCAAGCTCGGCATCCAGGACGACCAGTTCGACCTGTACGAAGGGGCCAAGGTGCTCGTCTCGCCGACGAAGAAGCTCACCCCCTTCAAGAACCTGGTCAACAACCTGGACCTGATGAAGAAGTACGCCGTCATCTTCATCAACTGCACGGACAACACCTTCGAGGACGAGCTGAAGAAGACCGCCGTGCGCGACAACATCGAGGCCTACGTGAACGCCGGCGGCCGGCTCTACATCACCGACTGGAGCTACGACTGGATGGAGCAGATCACCGGCCTCGCCCCGTTCGTGGACTTCCAGCCCGACGACTCGGGTGAGGGCCCCGAAGGCGCGAACGCCGGCGCGCTCGGCGCCGACGGGCTGAAGGTGCAGGCCACGATCAAGGATCCGAACATGGCCCAGTGGCTGGCCCTCTTCCCGGGCACCATCACGGGGGACAAGGTGCTCGTGCAGCACTTCCTCGTGGAGTGGGTCATGATGCGCAAGCTCGGCAAGGACGTGAAGCTCTGGGTCGAGGGGGACGTGAAGTCCAAGGATGGCAAGGTCACCGGCACGCTGCCGCTCACGGTGACCTACAACTTCAAGAACTGCGGAAAGATCCTCTTCTCGTCGTATCACACCGAGGGGCGCGACTCGGAGTGGCTGCCGCCGCTCTACCCGGGGCTCCCGCCGATGCCCAATCCGAAGCCCTTCCCCGAGTACTGCTCGGCGCAGATGGAGCCGCAGGACCGCATCCTCGAGTACCTCATCTACGACATCTCGAACTGCATCAAGCCCATCGACAAGCCTGCGCCATAAGCAGCGACGACGTGTGATCCCCAAGCAAGGCGCTTCTGATTAGCGCCTTCCCGCCCCCGCCCCGTCCTCGATCGCCTCCGTGTGACGAACGCACCAGGATGGAGCGCCGCTCCACCGTGCCGCGGGCCAACCTCGCGAGAAGCGTAGCCCTCGCCGCTGGCACCTCCCTTGCTCTTCACCTCTTGCGAGGAGGTTCCCATGACCCACTTCGTTCGTTTCTGGGGCGTGCGCGGCAGCGTGCCTTGCCCGGGCCCGGCCACCGCGGAGGTCGGAGGTAACACGAGCTGCGTGGAGGTGCGCCTCGGCGGCGAGCGCATCCTGCTCGACGGCGGCACGGGGCTGCGTCAGCTCGGGCTGCGCCAGGCGGGCCTGCCGCTCGAGGCCACGCTCCTCTTCGGGCACCTGCACTGGGACCACATCCAGGGGGTTCCCTTCTGCGCGCCGCTCTATCACCCGCAGAGCCGCGTACGGCTCGTCGGGCCCCAGGGGCTCCTGCGCGCGCTCGCCACGCAGATGTCCGGCGGCCCCACCTTTCCGATCGGGCTCGAGGCGCTCTCGGCCCAGCTCGCGGTGGAGCCGATCGACGCCGGGGCACGCTTTCGCGTGGGCTCGGTGGAGATCGCGACCACCGCGCTCCGCCACCCGGGAGGCGTCATCGGCTATCGCCTGACGGCGCACGGCCGCTCGGTGGTCTACGCCTGCGACGTCGAGCACGCGGCGGAGGGCCTCGACGCGCCGCTCGTCGAGCTCGCCCGCGGGGCGGACCTCCTCGTCTACGACGCGCAGTATCTCCCCGAGGAGTACCCGGCCAAGGTCGGCTGGGGGCACAGCACCTTCGAGCGGGGAGCGGCTCTGGCGCGTGCCGCCGGTGTGGGCCAGCTCGCGCTCACGCACCACGACCCGTCACGGACCGACGCGGCGGTGGCCGAGCTCGAGGCGCGCGCGCGGGCCCTCTTTCCGCGCACCGTCGCGGCCCGCGAAGGACTGACCCTCCGCCTCGACGCGGACGAAGGGCTCGCCCTCGCCCCGGCCGGCGATCCCGGCTACGATGGACCCACCCTCGAGCGCTGACGCGACCCCGCATGGCCCAGCCCCCCGACACCCCCTCGGTCCTGCACTCGGTCGCGGAGCTCCTCCCGCGCCAGGTAACGACGAACCAGCTCGTGAAGGCCATGGTGGACCGCATCGTCGAGGAGCTCGCGTGCGAGCGCGGCACGCTCTACCTGGTAGACGCGCTCAGCGGCGAGCTCTGCAGCCGCGTGGCGCACCTGCCCGAGCTGAAGGAGATTCGCCTGGCGCGCGGCCGCGGCGTGGCCGGTCACGTGGCCGAGACCGGCGAGACGGTCCGCGTCGAGGACGTGACCCGCGACGCGCACTTCTTCCGCGGCATCGACGCCAGCACGGGCTACACCACGCGCAACATGCTGGTCGTCCCCGTGCGCGACGAGGAGGGGGGGATCCGCGGCGTGCTCCAGCTCCTCAACCACCGCGACGGCCCCTTCTCCGCCGCCGACGAGGAGCGACTCGCGGCCCTCGCGCGTCAGGTCTCGGACGCGCTGCAGCTCACCTCCATGCGTCCCTGCGGCGACCGCGCGCGCGGCGTGCTCGTGGACGGCCCGTTCAACCACATCGTCGGCGAGTCGAAGGGGATGCAGCTCCTCTACGACCGCATCCTGGCCGCCTCCACCACCGACGCCACGGTGCTCCTGCGCGGCGAGAGCGGCACCGGCAAGACGCTCGTGGCGCGCGCGATCCACGACAACAGCGACCGCCAGGGCGGGCCTCTCGTGCACGTGGACTGCACCACGCTCCCCGCCGGCCTCATCGAGAGCGAGCTCTTCGGCCACGAGCGCGGCGCCTTCACCGGCGCCGACCGCCGCGTCGAGGGAAAGGTCGAGCTGGCCGACGGCGGGACGCTCTTTCTCGACGAGATCGGGGACCTCCCGCTCGCGCTCCAGGGCAAGCTGCTGCGCTTTCTGCAGGAGCGCGCGTTCGAGCGCCTCGGCGGTCGCCAGACCCTGCGCGCCGACGTGCGCGTCGTCTCTGCCACCAACGCCGACCTCGAGGCCCAGCTCGCCGCCGGTCGTTTCCGCCGCGACCTCTACTACCGCGTGCGCGTGGTCGAGCTCGTCATCCCTCCGCTGCGCGACCGCGGCCCGCGCGACATCCAGCGCCTCGCCGAGCACTTCCTCGACGTCTACGCGCGCCGCCACCGGCGCAAGCTCCGCGGCTTCTCCCCGCAGACCCTGGCGCGGCTCCAGCAGCACTCCTGGCCCGGCAACGTGCGCGAGCTCGAGCACTGCATCGAGAGCGCCGTGGTCCTCTCCCGCGCGACCGAGCTCATCGAGCCCGAGCACCTCTCGCTCCCCGGTGGTCACGCCCCCCAGAGCGCCGAGACCGGCTATCCCCCCGGGACCCCGCTCGCCGAGGTCGAGCGCGAGCACATCCGCCGCACTCTCGCCTCTTGCGACGGCAATCGCACCGAGGCCGCGCGCCTGCTCGGCATCGGCCGCAACACGCTCGCGCGGAAGCTGAAGGAGCTCGGGGAGGGGTAGAGGAGGGGGGCGGCGGCAGCAAGCAGGTCCGGCTCGCAGATTTTGCGCGGCGGGCGATGTCACTTACAATGTTACTTTTCCAAAGGGGCGACTCAATCATGCAAGACACTTGCTGGACGCACCGAGCGCGCCTCGGGCTCCTCCCCCTCTCTGCCAACGTGAGTGAGACAGTCGGCGCATCCGGAATTACCCTTGAGGGCGAGAGTGGCTGCTGAGAGATGGCCCGGGCAGAGAAGAAGACCATGAGTCGAACACCACGGCTCCGCGCTGT